>JBBIOL010000036.1:0-31978 GCA_037443385.1 Anaeromyxobacteraceae bacterium | reverse complement strand
GCCTCCGCGAGGGCGTGCCGCTCGGCGTGGATCCGGCCGAGGTCTCGGCGCGGGCGGTCGAGGCTGCGCGGCGCGCGCTCGCCGACTGAGCTACCCGCGGCGTCGCGCGGCGATGGCGTCGGTGAGCAGGCGGAGCAGCCCCGCCGCCGCCCGGGTGTGCCCGGCCAGGCGGCCGATGCGCTCCACCCGGAAGCGCGCGGCGGACCGGACGACCGGGTCGTCGTCGACGAGGGCGGCCCGGACCTCGGACAGGGCTCCCTCGAAGGACCCCAGCGCCTCCTCCAGCGCGCCGCGCTCCCGGCTCCCGAGCACCCGCAGGACGAGCCGCCAGACCTGCATCTCGGCCTCGTAGCGCACCCGCCGCTCCCCGGCCACGCCGACGGTGCGCACCGCCCCCCAGGCGCGCAGCTCGGCGAGCGTCATGGAAAGGAGCCCGGTGGAGATCCCGAGCCGGTCGCAGGCCTCGGCGGCGGAGAGCGGGCGGTCGGACAGGTAGAGCACGGCCCAGACCCGGCCCATCTGCCGCTTGAAGCCCCACAGGGCCACGAGCGCACCCACCGCGTCGGCCGCGGCGCGCTCGCCGCGCCGGAGCGCAGCGGCGGTCGAGGGGCCGGCGGCGGAGGCGGGGCTGGCCTGCGGGCTCAATGGTGCCCTCGCAGGATCAGCCCGGCGATGGCGCAGAGCGCGAAGGCCACCGAGGCGAAGGCGTTGAAGTCGAAGAAGGCCTTGCCGATCCGGTCGGGCTTGAGCGTGCCGCGCGGCGCCACGTAGAGGTGCTCGGCGAGCAGCACCGCGGCCAGGATCCCGGTGCCGAGGGCCCAGGACGGTCCCTGGCGCCCCACCGTGCCGGCCGCCAGGATGGCGGCCACGGCCAGCGCGTGCAGCCCCCGCGCCCAGGCGAGCGCCCCGTCCACGCCGAAGCGCGCCGGGATGGAGCGCAGCCCGCGGGAGCGGTCGAACTCCACGTCCTGCAGGGAGTAGAAGACGTCGAAGCCGGCGATCCAGGCGCCCACGCCGAGGCCGAGCAGGAGCGCGGAGGGGGGGGCGGTTCCGGTGAGGGCGATGGCCACGCCGATGGGCCCGAGCGCCTGGGCCACGCCGAGCCACAGGTGGCAGCCCCAGGTGAAGCGCTTGGCGTAGGAGTACCCGAGCAGGATCGCGAGCACGGGGAGCGAGAGCCACCCGGTGAGCGGGGAGAGGAGCGCGGCGGCGCCCACGAAGACCGCGCCCGATCCGGCGAGCAGCGCCCCGGCGGCGGCCGGCGAGACCTCGCCGGTGACGAGCTCGCGCCCGGCCGTGCGGGGGTTCAGGGCGTCGAAGCGCCGGTCGGCGATGCGGTTCATGGCCATGGCGGCGGTGCGCGCCGCCACGACCGCCACCGCCACGAGCAGGACCCGATCGAGCCGGGCGTCGCCGGCCACCAGCACCACCGCCGAGACCGCGAAGGGCAGCGCGAAGAGCGAGTGCGAGAACTTCACCATCCGTGCAACAGCGCCGACGGTCATGCGCGGGCCTCCGGCCGGTGGCGGGCCAGCCACCGGAGGGAACGGGGTCGGTCCGGCTCGAGCAGCCAGGCGGCCGGGTCCTCCGGCACGGGCCCGTCGAGCGGGGCCAGCAGCACGCCCGGGGCGGCGCCGGGGGAGAGCCGCCCGACGGCCGGCGCGCCCACCGCCGCGCCGTTCCACGCCAGCGCGAGCAGCGCCCCGGGCTCCACACCGGGGAAGGCCGCCCGCAGTGTGCGCAGCTCGTCGAGCGGCGCCAGGGAGGGGGAGGAGGCGAGCGAGTCGGTGCCCACCGCGAGCGGGATCCCGGCGGCGAGGAGCCGCGGGAGGTCGGGGAGCCTGCCGGAGACGTGCCGGTTGGAGCGCGGGCAGAGGACCACGGTGGCCCCGGAGCGGGAGAGGAGCGCCCGGTCCTCGTCGTCCAGGTCCACGGCGTGCACCACCAGCGTGCCCGGCCCGAGTGCGCCCGCCACCGCGGCCACCGGCGAGCGGGCGAAGGGGCGGAGCGCGCCGGGCGGGAGGCCGAGGCGCAGCACCAGCTCGGCGAACGGGCCGGCCGCCTCGGCGGTGAACCGCCGCTCGTCCTCCACCTCGGAGAGGTGGATCGAGGCCGGACCGGCGCGGAGCAGCGCCTCCACCGTGGCCGGGTGGGTGGAGTAGACGGCGTGCGGGCTCGGGGCCACGCGCAGCCCCGGCCCCGGGGGTCCGAGCCGCGCCCGGGCCTCGGCCGCGAGCCGAAGGGCCTCGCCGGCACGAGCCTCGGTGAAGCCGTAGATCTCGTGGAAGAGGGTCCCGGAGATCCCCTCGCGCGCCAGGTGGGGGGCGGAGGTGAGCGCGTTCGTGACCTCGCCAACCGCGGCCACCCCGGCCTCGCGCAGCTGCGCCGCGCCCCGGGCCATGCCCTCGTCGATGGCCCCGCCCCGCGCGCGCTGGGCCACGAGCGACTCGATCCAGGGGACGAGCCCCCGTCCGCCCGGCACTCTTCCCGCGAGGTGGCTGAGCTCGAGGTGCAGGTGGGCGTTCACCAGCGCCGGCAGGACCACGCCCCGAACCGGCTCGCCCGGGCCGTGCGCCCGCTCCACCGCCTCCCGCGACCCCACCGCGACGATCTCCTCGCCGCGCAGGGCCACCGCCCCGTCGCGGATGGGCGGCGCTCCCGGACCGGGGAGCACCCAGGGTGCGTGGACGACGCGGACCGGCACGCGGATCCCCCGGCCCGCGCCCTACGCCGCCCGCCCGACGCGCTGGTAGCGCATGTTGCGCCGGGCCGGCTCGAAGCCGGCGTCGCGGATGTGGCGCTCCACCTCCTCGGCGTCCATCTGGAAGGTGGTGCCGGCGGCGGAGACCACGTTCTCCTCGATCATCACGCTGCCGAAGTCGTTGCAGCCCATGTGCAGGGAGGCCTGGGCCACGCCCCCGCCCATGGTCACCCAGCTGGCCTGGAAGTTCGGGACGTTGTCGAGCACCAGCCGGGCCAGTGCGTTCGTCCGGAGGTACGCGTGGGCGCTGTTGTCGGAGGGTTCGAGGCGGGTGTTCTCGGGCTGGAAGGTCCAGCAGATGAAGGCGGTAAACCCCCCGGTCTCGTCCTGCAGCTCGCGCAGCCGGAGGAAGTGGTTCACCCGGTGCCGCGGCTCCTCCCCCACGCCGAACATGAGCGTGGCGGTGCTGCGGAGCCCCTTGCGGTGGGCCGCCCGCATCACCGTGAGCCACTCGTCGGTGGAGCACTTGAGCGGCGCGATGCGGCGGCGGACCTCGTCGTCGAGCACCTCGGCGCCCCCGCCCGGGATGGAGTCGAGGCCGGAGGCCACCAGCCGGTCGATGGTGGCGTCGAGCGGCAGCTGGCTCGTGCGGGCGATGTGCCAGATCTCCTCGGGGGAGAGCGCATGCAGGTTGATGGTGGGGTAGGTCGCCTTCACCCAGCGGAAGAGCTCCTCGTACCACTCCACCCCCAGATCGGGGTGCAGCCCGCCCTGCAGGAGGATCTCGATGCCCCCCAGCGCCAGCGTCTCCTCGATCTTGCGCGCCATCTGGCCGCGATCGAGCACGTAGGCCTCCCCGTGGCTGCGCGGGCGGTAGAAGGCGCAGAAGGAGCAGGCCGTCGTGCACACGTTGGTGTAGTTCACGTTGCGCGACACGATGTAGGTGACCACGCCGTCGGGGTGCAGCGCGCGGCGTCGCATGTCGGCCGCCAGCCCGAGCTCGAGGAGCGGGGCCCGCTCGTCGAGGGCCTCGGCCTCGTCCGGGTCGAGCCGCTCCCCGTCGGCGCCCTTCTGCAGCGCCGTGTCCACCGACACCTGCCGGCGGATGCGCCGGCTGCGCACGACGTCGTCGGCGAAGCGCAGCGTGGTGGGCGGGGCCAGGCCGGCCTCGGTGCAGCGGGAGAGGAAGGCCTCGAGGCCCTCCAGCTCGTGGGGGCCGAGGCCGTAGCGGATCCTCTGGGTCAGGTAGCGCCGGTAGTCCTCCGGGTCGCCGCCCGCCTCCCGGGCGTACTGCTGGGCCAGCTCGGTGCGCATGCCCAGCCCCTCCTGCGCCACCCGCGCCAGCTCCTGGACGTCCTCCGGGCGGAGCACGCCCGGGCGCGCCGCCCAGACCGCGAAGACCATGGGGAGCTTCGTGGCCCGGTTCCACTCGCGGCCCAGGTCGAGGACCACCTTCTTGCGCACCCCGAAGGCGCGGTCGCCGATGACCAGCGCGCCCTTCGGGCCGACGGCGCGCGCCAGCCCCTCCACCGCCGGGAGGTGCGTGTAGCGGGGAGTGACGCCCCGCTCGCGCAGGACGAGCCGGGCCAGCATCTGGGAGGTGCGGGAGGCGGTGTCGAGGAAGACCTCGTCCCACGCCGCGGGCGGCTCCTCGCCGGCGAGGAGCACGGTCTGCACCGGCCCGTCGGCGCCGATGCCGATGCCCGGGACGACCTCCCAGTCGCGGCCGGGCAGAGCGCCCACCGGGAGCAGCGCCACCTCCACGTCGCCCGCCTCCAGCATGGAAGCGCAGAGGGAAGGCTCGGCCAGCACCAGGTCGAACCGCTCGCTCCCTGGCAGGGCCGCGGTGAGCGGGCGGGCGTTCAGGAAGGAGACGGCGGCGGCGCGGAGCTTCATCTCGGGCCTCAGGCGGTGGCGGGGACGGCGGCCGGCGCGTCGTGCACGCGCAGCACGTGGTAGAGGCTGTCGCGCTCGACCGGCACCCGTCCGGCGAAACGGATCATCCGGTGCAGCTGGGCCTCGGAGAGCGCCTGGGGCGTGGTGGCCCCGGCCATGTGGTAGATGCGCTCCTCCAGCACCGTGCCGTCCACGTCGTCCACGCCGAACGACAGCGAGGCCTGGGCCAGCCGCTCGCCCAGGGAGACCCAGTAGGCCTTCACGTGGTCGAAGTTGTCGAGGAAGAGGCGCGCCACCGCGTAGGTGCGCAGGCCGTCGTAGCCGGTGGGCTTGGGGAAGGCCTTGCCGATCATGTTGTGCTCGGGGTGGAAGGCGAGCGGGATGAAGACCTGGAAGCCCCCCGTCTCGTCCTGGAGCGACCGCAGCCGGGCCATGTGGTCGACCCGCTCGGCGAGCGTCTCGATGTGGCCGTAGAGCATGGTGGCGTTCGACTTCAGCCCGAGCCGGTGCGCGGTGCGGTGCACCGCGAGCCACTGGTCGGCGGTGGCCTTGTCGTCGCAGATCTTCCGCCGCACCCGCGAGGCGAAGATCTCGGCGCCGCCCCCGGGGATGGTGGTGAGGCCGGCGTCGATGAGCTCGCGCAGCACCTGCTCGACCGACTTGCCGAACTTCTCCGAGAAGAACTGCAGCTCGACCGCGGTGTAGCCCTTGATGTGCAGCTCGGGCCAGGCCTGGCGGATGCGCCGGACCGTCTCCAGGTAGTACTCCCAGGGGAGGTCGGGGTGGAGCCCGGAGACGATGTGCACCTCGGTGATGCCCAGCTCCCGCTTCGACACCACGTGGTGCACGGCCTGGTCGAGGGTCATGGTGTAGCCCTCGCTGGCGTGCCGGTCGTCGGGGCGGGCGAACGAGCAGAACTTGCAGGTGGCCACGCAGACGTTGGTGGGGTTCAGGTGGACGTTTCGGTTGTAGAAGGTGAGGTCGCCGTGGCGCTCCTCGCGCACGTGGTTCGCGAGCGCGCCCAGCGCGGCGAGGTCGCGCGCCTCGTAGAGGGCGACCGCCTCCGCCTCGGAGAGCCGCTCGTGGTTCATGACCTTGTCGCGGATGGGGCCCAGCCCGTCGCGCTCGAGCGCGCGGTTCGCCAGCGAAGAGAGCATCATTCCTCCGTGGGATCGCCGCAGTGGTGGGGCGAGATCCCGTCCCAGCGGCGCATCAGCTCGTTGGGGATCCCCATGCGGTCGAGGACCCGGGCCACCACCGTGTCCACCAGCGCGTCGACGGTGCGGGGGTTCGAGTAGAAGCTGGGCGAGGCCGGCATGACGAAGGCCCCGGCCTCCACCACCTGGGTGATGGCGCGCGCGTGCACGAGCGAGATGGGGGTCTCGCGCAGGAGCAGCACGAGCCGCTTGCGCTCCTTCAGCATGACGTCGGCGGCCCGTCCCACGAGGTCGGTGGAGACGCCGTAGGCGATGCGGGCCAGCCCGGCCGCCGAGCAGGGCACCACCGCCATGGCGTCGTAGCGCGCGCTGCCGGAGGCGAAGGGGGCGGTGAGGTCCTGGTTCTTCCATGTGCGGAACGGGTAGTCGGGGGCGCCGCCGATCTCGTGCGACCAGATCTGCCGCCCGGTGGTGGTGAAGACGAGGTCCACCGACACGCCGGCGGCCGGGCCCTCGCGGGCCAGGAAGTCGAGGAGCCGCCTCGCGTACGGGGCGCCCGAGGCCCCTCCCACGCCCACCACGATCCTCACGCGCGCACCCCCGTGACCAGGCCGCACACGCCGGGGAAGAGGAGCTCGCCCTTCACGTCGCGGAAGCCGGCCCTCCCCGCCGCGGCCAGGAACTCGGGAAGGGAGGCGAAGCGCTCCATGGACTCGACCAGGTAGCGGTAGGCGCCGGCGTCGGCGGAGAGCAGCCGGCCCAGCACCGGGAGCGCCAGCCGGTTGTAGGCGCCGTGGAAGGCGCGCGTGCCGGTCGATTCGGGGCGGAAGAACTCCAGGATGGCGAGGCGGGCGCCCGGCCGCATGACCCGGGCCATCTCGGAGAGCCCCACCTCGTGGCTGTCGAGGTTGCGCACCCCGAAGGCCACCGTGATGGCGTCGACCGAGGCGGTACGGAAGGGGAGGTGGAGCGCGTCGGCGGTGGCGGCGGGGAGCCCGGTCTTCCGCGCCCCGCGCGAGAGCATGGGGATGGAGAAGTCGCTGCCCACCACCACCGCTCCCGGGTAGCGACGGCGCGCCTCGGCGGCCACGTCCATGGTGCCGGCGCAGACGTCGAGCAGCCGCTCGCCGGGGGCGAGCCGCAGCGTGCTTACCGCCCGGCCGCGCCAGAGCTGGTCCACCCGGAGCGTCATGACCCGGTTGAGCAGGTCGTAGGTGGGGGCGATGCGGTCGAACATGGCCCGCACCGCCTGGGCGCGCTCGCCCTGGCCGGGCAGGGGGACGTCGCTCATGCGCCGCTCCCGCGCCGCGGGATCCAGCTGGCCGCCGGGGGAGGCGCGATGCGCGGGCGGACCGTCGCGGGCGCCCCGGGGACGAGCCGCTGGTAGAGCGCGTCCATGCGGGCGAGCACCTCGGGCGGGTGGACGCAGGGCTCGGGCCACTCCCGGCCGCCCTCCTCGACGAACTTCCGCGTGGCGTCGATGCCGACCTTCCCGCCCAGGCCGAAGGCGGTGGAGGCGTGGTCGAGCACGTCCACCGGCCCGTCGACCACCACCAGGTCGCGCCTCGCGTCCACGTTGGCGAGGGCGCGCCAGGCGCACTGGGAGAAGTCGTGGACGTCGACGTCCTCGTCGAAGACCACGAGCGTCTTCGTGGCCGACATCTGCCCCGAGCCCCACAGGCCGTGCATGAGCTTGCGGGCGTGGCCGGGGAACTCCTTGCGGATGGAGAGGAAGCACAGGTTGTGGAAGCAGCCCTCCGCGGGGAAGGCCATGTCCACCACCTCGGGAAAGACGAGCTGCAGCATGGGCAGGAAGAGCCGCTCGGTGGCGACGCCCATCCAGTAGTCCTCCATGGGGGGCGGGCCCACCACGGTGGCGGGGTAGACGGCGTCCTTCCGCCGGGTGATGGCGGTGACCTCCAGGAAGGGGTAGTCGTCGGCGAGCGAGTAGTAGCCGGTGTGGTCGCCGAAGGGACCTTCCCGGACCACGCCCTGGTCGGAGACGAACCCCTCGACGACCACGTCGGCGTCGGCCGGGACTTCGAGGTCCACCGTGACGCACTTCACGAGGTGGACCGGCTCCTTCCGCAGGAAGCCGGCGAAGAGGTACTCGTCGATCCCGGGCGGCAGCGGCGCCGAGGCGCAGTAGGTGAGCGCCGGGTCGCCGCCCAGCGCGATGGCCACCGGCATGCGCTCGCCGCGCTTGCGGTAGGCGCGCCAGTGGGCGTGGGCGGTCTTGTGCAGCTGCCAGTGGAGGCCGAGCCGGCGCGGGCCCATCACCTGGCATCGGTACATGCCCACGTTGCGCAGGCCGGTCTCCGGGTCGCGGGTGACGACCTGGGGGAGGGTGACGAAGGGACCGCCGTCGTGCGGCCAGGTGGTGAGCACCGGGATCGAGGCCAGGTCCGGCTCGCGATCGACGATCTCCTGGACCGGCCCGGACGAGACGTGGCGCGGCGGGAGCGCGGCGAGCTTCCCGAGCTTCGGGATCATCTTGAGCTTCTCCCAGAGCCCCTGGGGCGGCGCCGTCTTGAGCAGCGCGCGCAGCTCGTTCGCCGGCTCCTCCAGGTCCTCGCAGGAGAGCGCCCAGGCGGCGCGTCGTCGGGTGCCGAAGAGGTTCATGGCCACCGGCAGGGTGCCGGAGGAGGGACGCTCGAAGAGGAGGGCCGGCCCCTGCTGCTTGGCCGCCCGGTCGGCGAGCGCCGCCATGTCCACCCGGAGGTCGACGGGCTCGGTCACGCGGACCAGCTCGCCGGCCCGCTCCAGACGATCGAGGAAATCGCGCAGGGAACGGTAGGCCATGGGATGGCGGGATCTACTCCCTTCCGCCCCTTGTTTCAACGATCGCTGAAAGATATGAGTGCGCCCATGGAGCAGACGATCCGGGTCGCGCACAGCCCCGATTCCGACGACGCGTTCATGTTCTGCGGGCTCTTCTCCGGGGCGGTCCGTTCCGACGGACTCTCCTTCGTGCAGGAGACCGGCGACATCGAGACCCTGAACCACCGCGCCCGCGAGGCCCGCCACGACATCACCGCCATCTCGGTGGCCGCCTACGCCCACGTTCACGATCGGTACGTGCTGCTCGATGCCGGCGCCTCCTTCGGCGACGGCTACGGACCCACCGTGATCGTGGCCCCCACCTCGCAGTTCCTGCGCCTGGAGGAGCTCTCCCGGGCCCGCATCGCCGTCCCCGGCTCGTGGACCAGCGCCTACCTGGCGCTGCGGCTCCGCCTGCCCGACTTCGAGCCCATGTTCGTCGACTTCAAGGACGTCGGACGCATGGTGAAGATGGGCAAGGCCGAGGCCGGGCTGGTGATCCACGAGGGGCAGCTCACCGCCCGCGAGGAGGGCTTCCGCGTGGTCGAGGACCTGGGCGCGAGCTGGAAGGCCCGCACCGGCCTGCCGCTGCCGCTCGGGATGAACGCGCTCCGCCGCGACCTCCCCGGGCCGCTGCGCCGCACGCTGGCGCGGGTCATGGCCGAGACCGTGGACTGGGGGCTCGCGCACCGGGCCCAGGCGCTCGACTACGCCATGGGCTTCGCCCGCGACCTCGACCGCGACAAGTGCGACCGCTTCGTGGGCATGTACGTGAACGACTGGACGCGCGACGCCGGGCCGGCGGGCAAGGAGGCGGTCCGCCGGTTCCTCGCCGAGGCCGCCGACCAGGGGCTCGTGCCCCGCGTGGTCCCGGAGTTCCAGGAGCGCTAGCCGGTGCCGGCTCCCGACGCCTCGCCCTGGCGCGCCGACCGTCCGTGGGTCCCGGCGGGCGAGCCGGGCGAGCTGGATCGGCGGGGGCGGCGCGCGCTCTGGTGGGGGATCCTGGCGCTGGTCGTGGTCTTCCCGTGGAACGCGCTCGCCGCCGGACGCCCCGACCTGCTCTGGCCGGGCGTGGTGGTGGCGGCCGACGCCGTCCCGGTGGCGCTGCTCGGCCGCGCGGCCTGGCTGCGCGCGCGCTGGCGCGTGCGCGGCGCGGTGCGGCTGCGCTTCGACCGCTTCCCGTTCTTCCTGGGCGAGCCCTTCGAGGCGGTGCTGGCGCTCTCCCCGGGAGGGGGGCACGGGGCGGTGGAGGTGACGCTCGCCTGCCTCGAGCGCCGGACCGCGCCGGGGGAGGCCGCGCCGGAGGAGGTGGAGATCTACCGGGCCACCCTGGTCCTCGTCCCCGCGGCCGAGAGCGAGATCGCCTTCGAGCTCCCGATGCCCGAGCGGGGGATCGGCACCGCGCTCCGGGCCCCGGAGGCGCGGCGATGGGAGCTGCGGGTCCGCGGGCGGAGCGGGGCCCGCGCCGACGAGGTCTTCCCCGTCCCGGTCTACGCGCCGCCACCCGCGATCGGTTGACGTCGCGGGCACCGGTGCCTAGGCAGGAGGGATGGCCGACCTCGACGTCCTCGGAATCGCCGGCAGCCTGCGGCAGGGCTCCCACAACCGCGCGCTGCTGCGCCTCGCGCAGCGGATCGCGCCCGCGGGGACGTCGATCCGGATCTGGGACGGGCTCGCCGGGATCCCGCCCTACGACGGGGACGTCGAGGAGCGGGGCATGCCCGCACCGGTGGTGGAGCTCGCCGACCACGTCCGCGCGGCCGGGGCGGTGCTCCTCGTCACGCCGGAGTACAGCCACTCGGTCCCGGGGGTGCTGAAGAACGCGCTCGACTGGTGCGCGCGCCCGCCGGGGAAGTCGCCCTTCCGCGGCAAGGTGGTGGCCATCACCGGAGCGTCCCCCGGCGCGCTCGGGACCGCGCGGGCGCAGATGGACCTGCGGCGCATCCTCACCGCCATGGGCGCGCTCGTGGTGCCGTCGCCCGAGGTGCTCGTGGCCCAGGCCGACCGGAAGCGGCACGCCTCGGGCGAGTACGCCGACGAGGGCACGGAGAAGTTCCTCCGGCGGCTCCTGGAGGAGCTTCCGCGCTGGGCGGCGCGGTTCGCGGCGGGCTGAGCCGGGGGGCCGGGCGCTAGAACGCCCGCTCGGTCAGCATCACCGCCGACTCGACCAGCGCGCGCCGGTGGGGACCGTCCGGGACCCGCTCCAGGGCCGCCAGCGCGGCGCGCGTGTGCTCCCGGGCCAGCTCGCGCGCCGCCTCCACCCCGCCGGTGCGCCGGACCGCGGCGATCACCTCCAGGCAGACCGCGTCGGTGGGGTCGGCGCCGTCGGCGATGGGGGCGAGCAGCGCGCGCAGCGCCGGCTCGGCGGAGAGGGCGCGGATGAGCGGCAGGGTGGCCTTCCCCTCGACCAGGTCGGCGCCCAGCCGCTTGCCGAGCTTCTCCGGGTCGGCGGCGTAGTCGAGCGCGTCGTCCACGAGCTGGAAGGCCGTGCCGATCCCCTCGCCGAACCGGGAGAGCGCGGCCGGCGCCTCCCCGTCCGCGCCGGCGGCCCAGGCGCCGGCGGCGCAGGCCCAGCCGAAGAGGGAGGCGGTCTTGCCCTCGATGACCTGGAAGTAGTCCCGCTCGGTGGCCCGGAACCCGCCCCGCAGCGAGAGCTGCTTCACCTCGCCCTCGACCAGCCGGCGCATGGTGGCGAGGAGGGCCGGCAGCGCCCGGGGAGCGGCGGCGTGGGCGGCGGTGATCTCGAGGGAGCGGGTCAGGAGCCAGTCGCCCGCCAGCACCGAGACGGTGTTTCCCCAGATGACGCGCGAGGCGGGCAGGCCGCGACGGATCGGGCCGTCGTCGATGACGTCGTCGTGGAGCAGGGTGGCGGAGTGGGTGAGCTCGGCGGCGACGCCGAAGGGCACCGCGGCCGACATGGGACCGCCGCACGCTCCGCAGGCGAGCAGCGTGACGGTGGGCCGGATGCGCTTGCCGCCGGCGGCCACCAGGTGGCGGGCGGCGGCCTGGAGCGTGGCCTCGGCGTCGTCGGTGGCCCGGGTGAGCTCCGACTCGAGCGCGCCGAGCTCCTCGAGGAGGCGGGGCACCTGCGCCAGGGCGGCCTGGGCCTTCGCGGGCCGGGCGCCGCGTCGCGCGGCGTCCTCCAGCTGCTCCCGGATCACCCTGTCCTCGGCCATCGACCGCGCGATATAGCGCGCCGCCGTCGGCCGGGTCAACGAAGCCACGCCGGGGCGCGCGCCGCGGGCGGGGTCGACCCGGGGCGCGGCGTGGCCTAGCCTGTGCGCGGAGGACCCGCCTGGACGGAGACACGACCCGGATCGCCGCGGCCCTGCTCGTGGCCCTCGCGACGCCCGCGCTCGCGGCCGCCGACCCGGTGTCCCCGCTGGCACAGGGGCCGCTCGGGGTGCGCACCCCGGGGACGCTGCGCGACCTCTTCCTCGACGTGGTGGCCTGGGACGCCCGCGCGGTCCCCGCGACGCGCCTCGACGTCGGCTGGGCCATGGCGAACGACTGGAGCACGCCCACCACGCTCGCCCGCGACGGCCGGCAGGTGCAGGTGCGCCTCGACGAGCAGGCCGATTCCCTCACCGCCGCGTTCCGGCTGCCCTGGGGCGTGGTCCTGGGGGCGCCGGAGGGCGCGTTCGTCCGGCGGCTCGCCACGGCCCTCGAGATCCGCGCCACGGTGCACTGGGGAGGCTGGAGCGACGGGGCCATCGAGGCCTGGCACCGGGCCTTCGCCTACGACGACTTCGGCCGCCCATCGCTTCCGCCCGACCAGGTCCATCTCGCGCTCCGCCCCGACCCGGGCACGGGGCCGGTCGCGCTCGACGGCGCCACGTTCGCCCTCGGCGACGTGGTGGTGCGCAACCAGCTGCTCCTCTGGGAGGGAGGCGAGCCGCTCCGGGAGGGACCGGGAGCGCGCGCCGGCGTCTCGCTCCGCCTGGACGTGAAGATCCCCACCGGCTCCCTCTCGCGCATGGGCGGCTCGGGCGGCTGGGACGTGGGGCTGGGCCTGCTCGGCACCTGGCAGGCCACCCCCTGGCTCGTCGGTCACGCGCTCGTGGCCGGGTCGTCCTGGTCGGGCCTGCCCGCGGAGTTGCCGCTCCAGCCCCGCGCCCTCCACGCCAGCGCAGGGCTCTCGCTCGTCTTCCTGCTCGGCGACTGGTCGCTGCTCGTCGAGGATCGCTGGGCCAGCGCCCCCTTCCAGTCCGGCTGGAGCTTCGTCGAGGTGAACCCGCAGTGGAACCTGCAGTCGAGCGCCTCGAACGCCGTCACCCTCTCGCAGAACCAGATCACCCTGGGCGTGCGCCTTGGACCCCTCACCTTCTGGTTCGCGGAGGACTTCAACCTGGGCCACGTGGACGGCCTGGGCCCGAGCTGGTTCTACGACTCGAACGCGCCCGACGTGGCCCTGGGCCTGACCCTCACGCTGCAGCCCTGAAGCGTCCGCGCCGCCGTGCTACCGTCGGGCCGTGCCCTGGCTGAAGCTCGTGCTCTCCTACGACGGGACCCGCTACGTGGGATGGCAGGTCCAGCCCAACGGCCCGTCGATCCAGGCCGAGGTCGAGCGCGCGCTCTCCACCCTGCACCGGGAGACCCTGCGGGTCACCGGGGCCGGGCGCACCGACGCCGGCGTGCACGCCTGGGGGCAGGTGGCGAGCCTGGAGCTCTCCCGGCCGCTCCCGCTCGCGGCCTACGTCCGGGGCATGAACGCGCTCCTCCCCGGGGACGTCGCCGTGCGCGCGGCCGAGGTTCGGGAGGCCCGCTTCGACGCCCGGCGCGACGCGCGGGGCAAGCGCTACCGCTACCGCATCGAGAACCTGCCCACCCGCGCCCCGCTCACCCGCCTGCGGGCGTGGCAGGTGTTCCGCCCGCTCGACCTGGACGGCATGCGCGCGGCGGCCGCGCCGCTCCTCGGGCGCCACGACTTCTCCGCCTTCCGCGCCTCCGACTGCGAGGCGGCCCACGCCGTCCGCGAGCTGCGCCGCCTCGAGCTGGTCCGCGCACCGGACGGGTCCATCGAGGTGGTGGCCGAGGCCACCGCGTTCCTGAAGCACATGGTGCGCAACCTGGTGGGGACGCTCGTGGAGGTGGGCCTGGGGCGGCGCACGCCGTCCTCGATGGAGGCGCTGCTCGCCGGGCGCGACCGGACGCGCGCCGGGCGCACCGCGCCGCCGCAGGGGCTGCTCCTCGACGAGGTGTTCTACGACGGGTGAA
Source organism: Anaeromyxobacteraceae bacterium (assembly GCA_037443385.1). Classification (GTDB taxonomy): domain Bacteria; phylum Myxococcota; class Myxococcia; order Myxococcales; family Anaeromyxobacteraceae; genus CAIOAK01. The sequence goes on along the minus strand of JBBIOL010000036.1, from coordinate 18,187 downwards.
GGGCCGGCGCGGTTCAGCGCGCCGGCTGCGCCATGCCGAGCGCCTGGGCGATCTCCCGGGCCTTGGCCTGGAGGATCCGGCCGTTGCGCGGGCCCATGCGCAGGATCTGCTTGTCCACGTCCCCGAGCCGCTCCAGCGCCGGGTCGGCGTAGGCCCAGGTGGTCCCCACGCCCTCCACCAGCGCGACCTCCCCCTCGCGGACCGGCGCCACCTCGATGCGGTGCAGCGCCCGCGCGGCGGCCTTGTCGATCGAGCCGTCGGGGTAGCCGAGCGCGCGGTAGGCCGCCTCGAGGGGCGGTCGGAGCGCGGCGTAGGCGATGACGAGCGCGTCCACGTTGACCGACGCCACCGCGTCGCCGACCGCGTCGTAGCGGGCGTAGGAGCGGGGGTCCACGAGCACGGTGGCGCCGCGCCGCTCCACCTGGAAGGATCCGGCGGGCGCGAAGGGCTCGAGCTGCTTGCGGGGCACGACGTCGTTCGCCAGGTTCTCCACCGCGACCGCCCAGCGCCGCATCAGGTCCGGCTCGCCGAGCGCCCGGCGGAGGATCGCGTTCCCGCTGACGGCGTCGAGGAGCGACCGCTGCCGGTCCGCGTCCACCGCCGGCCCGGTGGCCGGCGCGGGGGCCTCGACGGGGGCCGGCGCCGCGGCACCGGGCTGGGGCGGCGGAGGCGCCTTCGAGAGGAACCACCAGAGCCCCCCGGCCGCGGCGGCCACGATGGCCAGCACCACCGCGACGAGGGGTACCGCGCTCGGGGGGCGGATCGACGTGCGGGGCCTCTCGTCTTCCATGACCGTCTCCGGACTCCCCGGGGAACGACCGGGGCGGCGCCGATTCTGCACCGAAACCGGCCGGCCGGAAACGACGAGGCCGGCGGCTCTCGCCACCGGCCTCGAAGGTCTTGGGCTCTGGAGGGATTTTTCCTTACTTCGCCTCCTTCGAGGTCGAGGTGGCAGCCCCGTCGCCGGCGCGGACGTTGCCGGGGAGGAGGCCGACGGCGACGAGGAGCTTCTTCATCGGGCTCCACGCTAGAGCAGGCGCCGTGCCGAAACGCCGCGCCTGGAAGATCAGTGATTTCCGACGCGTCCGCGACGGGGTTGCCCGGATCCCGGGCAGGCGGCGGGGAGAAACGGGGCGGGCCGCGCGAGGGCCGCCCCTTTTCCCCACGCCACCCTCCCGGACCGGATATGGACGGGAGGTGATCCGCGTCGGGGTCGCCGGGTGGGACTACGAGGACTGGAAGGGGCCGGTCTACCCGGTGCCCGCCCCGCGCGGCTTCGACCCGCTCGCCTGGCTCTCCGGGTGGTTCGACGTGGTCGAGGTGAACTCGACCTTCTACCACCCCGCCGCCCCCCGGACCGTCCGGTCCTGGCTCGAGCGGGTGTCCGGTCGCCCCGGCTTCCGGTTCACCGCCAAGGCCTGGAGGCGCCTCACCCACGACCGGACCCCGTTCGGCGCCGGCGAGGTCGCCCAGGTCCGCGACGGGCTCGAGATCCTCGCCGCGGAGGGCAGGCTGGGCGCGGTGCTCCTCCAGTTCCCCTGGTCGTTCCGGCGCGACCCGGAGAACCGGGCCTGGCTCCGCGAGGTCACCTCCGCGCTGCGCGGGCTGCCGCTCGTCCTCGAGGTGCGGCACGCCTCCTGGGACGTGCCGGAGCTCTTCGCGTCGCTCGCCGGCCAGGGGATCGGGTTCGTCAACCTGGACCAGCCCCTCTTCCCGGGCTCGCTCGGCCCCACCGCGGTGGCCACCGCACGCGTGGGCTACGTGCGCATCCACGGCCGCAACGCGCGCGACTGGTTCCGGGCCGGGGCGAGCCGCGACGAGCGCTACGACTGGCTCTACGCCCCCGACGACCTCCGCCCGTGGGCGGAGCGGGCCCGCGAGCTGGCCGCTTCACCCCAGGTGACGGACGTCTACGTGGTCACCAACAACCACTTCGGCGGCCAGGAGGTGGTGAACGCGCTCCAGCTCCGCTCGATGGTCGAGGAGCGGCGGGTGGAGGCGCCGGCGACGCTGTGGGACCGCTTCTCCGGCGCGCTCGCGCCCTTCGCCGAGCCGGTCACTTCCCCTTCGCGCGCTCCGGGGGCGCCTCCGCGGGCCTCGGGCCCTTCCTGAACTCGAGGCCGCCGTCCTTGCCCTCGTCGACCACCACGTGATCGCCGGGGACGAAGTCGCCGGAGAGCAGCCTCGTGGAGAGCGGATCCTGGATCATCCGCTGGATGGCCCGCTTGAGCGGGCGGGCGCCGTAGACCGGGTCGTAGCCGGCGTCGGCCACCGCCTCGCGGGCCTTCTCCCCCAGCGCGAGGGTGATCTGGCGCTCGGCGAGCAGTTTGCGCAGGCGGGCCAGCTGGATCTCCACGATGCGGGAGAGGTCCTCGCGCGAGAGCGGGCGGAACACCACCACGTCGTCGACACGGTTCAGGAACTCGGGCTTGAACTCGGCGCGCAGCCCGTCCATGGCCGCCTCGCGCATCTCCTTGCCGGAGTCCCTGCGGGCGCCGAGCCGCATGATGTGCTCGGAGCCGACGTTGGAGGTCATGATGAGCACGGTGTTGCGGAAGTCGACCGTGCGCCCCTGGCCGTCGGTGAGGCGGCCGTCGTCGAGGATCTGCAGGAAGACGTTGAAGACGTCGCGGTGCGCCTTCTCGATCTCGTCGAAGAGCACGACCGAGTAGGGGCGGCGGCGCACGGCCTCGGTGAGCTGCCCGCCCTCCTCGTAGCCCACGTAGCCCGGGGGGGCGCCGATGAGCCGGGAGACGGCGTGCTTCTCCATGTACTCCGACATGTCGATGCGGATCATGGCGTCGTCGTCGTCGAAGAGGAACTCGGCGAGCGCGCGGGCGGTCTCGGTCTTCCCCACCCCGGTGGGGCCGAGGAAGATGAACGAGCCGATGGGCCGGTTGGGGTCCTGCATGCCGGAGCGGGCCCGCCGGACGGCGCCCGAGACCACCTGCACGGCCAGCTCCTGGCCCACCACCCGCTCGGCGAGCCGCTTCTCCATGGAGAGGAGCTTCTCCTTCTGCCCCTCCATGAGCTTGGAGACGGGGATGCCGGTCCACTTGGAGACCACCTCGGCGATCTCCTCGGGCGTGACCTCCTCCCGCAGCATGGCCCCGTGCCGCTGGGCCTCGGCGAGCTCCTTCTGGACCTTGTCGATCTCGGCCTGGATCCCGGGGAGCTTGCCGAACTTCACCTCGGCGGCCCGGTTGAAGTCGGCCTTGCGCTCGGCGTCGGCCTGCTCGGTGCGCACCGCCTCGAGCTCGGCCCGGAGCGTGGAGAGCTTCTGGATGAGCCCCTTCTCGCGGTCCCAGCGCGACTTCAGCGCCGAGAACTGCTCGTTCAGGGCGGCCATCTCCTTCTCCACGTCGCCGAGGCGCCGGCGCGAGGCGTCGTCCTTCTCCTTCCGGAGGCCCTGCTTCTCGATCTCGAGCTGGCCGATGCGGCGCCGGATCTCGTCCACCTCGGTGGGCATGGAGTCGATCTCGATGCGCAGCCGGCTCGAGGCCTCGTCGACGAGGTCGATGGCCTTGTCGGGCAGGAAGCGGTCGGTGATGTAGCGGTTCGAGAGCCGGGCCGCGTCCACCAGGGCGGCGTCCTGGATGCGCACCTTGTGGTGGACCTCGTAGCGCTCCTTCAGGCCCCGCAGGATCGAGACCGTGTCCTCCACGGTGGGCTCGCCCACGAAGATGGGCTGGAAGCGCCGCTCCAGCGCCGGGTCCTTCTCGATGTGCTTGCGGTACTCGTTCACGGTGGTGGCGCCGATGGCGTGCAGCTCGCCGCGGGCCAGGGCGGGCTTGAGCAGGTTGCCCGCGTCCATGGCCCCCTCGGCCGCGCCGGCCCCCACGATGGTGTGCATCTCGTCGATGAAGAGGATGATCTGCCCCTCCGAGGCGACCACCTCCTTCATGACCGACTTGAGCCGCTCCTCGAACTCGCCGCGGAACTTGGCGCCGGCGACGAGCGAGCCCATGTCGAGCGAGAGGATCTTCTTGCCCTTCAGCCCCTCCGGGACGTCGCCGTCCACGATGCGGCGGGCCAGCCCCTCGACGATGGCGGTCTTGCCCACGCCCGGGTCGCCGACCAGGACCGGGTTGTTCTTGGTGCGGCGGGAGAGGATCTGGATGGTGCGCCGGATCTCCTCGTCGCGCCCCACCACCGGGTCGAGCTTGCCCTTGCGCGCCAGCTCGGTGAGGTCCTTCGTGTACTTCTCCAGCGCGCGGTACTGGCTCTCCGCCTCCGGGCTCGTCACCCGGGCCCCGGCGCGCATGTCCTTCACGGCGCCCCGGAGCCGGTCGGCGGTGGCGCCGGCGGCGCGCAGGGCCTCGCCCGGGGGGCTCTTGTCCTCGGCGGCGGCGGTGAGCAGGTGCTCGGTGGAGACGTACTCGTCCTTGAGCCGCCGGGCCTCGTCCTCGGCCCGGACGAGCAGCTTCTGCAGCCGGTTGCCGAAGTAGGGCTCGCCCCCGCCCTGGACCCGGGGCACGGCGCGCAGCTCGTCCTCGAGCCGGCTCTCGATCTGCGCGGGGCTGGCCCCGATGCGCTCGAGGAGCGGCCGGGCCACGCCGTCGTCCTGGTGGAGCATGGCGACGAGGAGGTGCTCGAGGTCGATGGCCTGGTGCTCGCGCCGGCGCGCCTCCGCCTGGGCACCCTGCAGGGCCTCCTGCGCCTTCACGGTGAGCTTTTCGGGTCTCATGTCCCGGAAGCGTAAGACCCCAAGCATGCATGGCAAGTGCCGGGTTGGGTCATTAGTCCTCGAAGGGTGCCCCCCGCGACGACGCGCTCCGCAGCGGCTCCGGCCGTTCTCGCCGTGGGGCGCGCCCTGCCGCCCCACTACGCCGATCAGGAGACGCTGACCGCCGCCCTGCGGGCCCACTGGGCGGCCCGGCACTTCAACGCCGACCGGCTCGACGAGCTGCACCGCGCGGTGAAGGTGAAGGGGAGGCACCTGGCCCTCCCGCTCCAGGAGTACCCGCCGCTCGACTCCTTCGGGAAGTCGAACGACGCCTGGATCCGGGTGGCCGAGGAGCTGGGCGCGGAGGCGGTCCGGCGGGCGCTCGCGGCGGCCGGCCTCGAGCCCCGCGACGTCGACCACCTGGTCTTCGTCACCGTCACCGGGCTCGCCACCCCGTCCATCGACGCGAAGCTCGTCAACCGGCTCGGCCTGCGCCGGGACGTGCGCCGCCTGCCGGTCTTCGGGCTGGGCTGCGTGGCCGGCGCCGCCGGGCTGGCGCGCCTCTCCGACCTGGTCGCCGCCACGCCGGGGGGCGTGGGGGTGCTGCTCTCGGTGGAGCTCTGCTCGCTCACCCTCCAGCGCGACGACCCCTCGGTGGCGAACGCGGTGGCCTCCGGCATCTTCGGCGACGGGGCCGCCGCCGTGGTGCTGGCCGGCGGTGCACGCGAAGTGAACGGCGCCGCGGGGCCGCGGGTGGTGGCGACCCGATCGGCCTTCTACCCGGATACCGAGTGGGTCATGGGCTGGGACTTCCGCGACTCCGGCTTCCAGGTGGTGCTCTCCGCCGAGGTCCCGCGCATCACCCGCGAGAACGTCGGCCGCGACGTGGACGACTTCCTGGCCTCCCGGGGGCTCCGCCGCGCCGACGTCCGCCACTGGATCGCCCACACCGGCGGGCCCAAGGTGCTGGAGGCCTTCCAGTCGGCGCTGGCGCTGCCGGAGGGGGCGCTGGCCCGCTCGTGGCGATCGCTGGAGGAGGTGGGCAACCTCTCCTCGGCGTCGGTGCTCTTCGTGCTCGGCGACCTGCTCGAGGCCGGCGAGGCCCGACCGGGCGACCTCGGCCTGCTCGTGGCCATGGGGCCCGGCTTCTGCGCCGAGCTGGTGCTCCTCCAGTGGTGAAGGGAGACCGCGCGTGAACTGGCTCTGGGCCTACCTGGCGCTGCTCGGTCTGGTGGCCGGCGAGCGCGGGGCCGAGCTCTCGGTCTCCACCCGGAACGCCCGGCGGCTGCGTGCGCGCGGCGGGCGGGAGACGGGGCAGGGGCTCTACCAGGCCATGGTGGCCTTCCACGCCGCCTTCCTCCCGGCGCTGGCGCTCGGGGCCATCGTGTACCGGGAGCCGCCCTCCCCCTGGGCCCTGCTGGCGGTGGCCGGCGTGGTCGCCGCCCAGGCGCTGCGCTGGTGGGCGGTGCGCACGCTCGGCGACCGCTGGAGCACGCGCGTCATCGTGGTCCCCGGCGATCGGCCGGTCACCGGGGGGCCGTACCGCTGGCTGCGCCACCCCAACTACCTGGCGGTGATCCTGGAGGTGGCCTGCCTGCCGCTGGCCTGGGGCCTGTGGCGCCTCGCCCTGCTCTTCACCGCGGGGAACGCGGTCCTGCTCTGGTTCCGCATCCGGGACGAGGAGCGGGCGCTCGGCGAGCCGTGGGCGCGCGCCTTCGCGGGGAAGGGACGGTTCCTGCCGTGAACGCGCGCGAGGCCGCCGTGGCGGCGGAGATCCGGCGCATCGTCCGGGACGAGCTCCGCTCCCGGGTCGAGTTCGGCGACGCGGAGGAGCTGGCCTCGCGGCTCGACTCGCTGGCGCTGCTCTCGCTCGTGGTGGCGGTGGAGGACCGCTTCCGCGTCGTCCTCACCGAGGAGGACGCGGCCGGCGCGCGATCGCTCGCCGACCTGGCGCGCATCGTGGCGGCCCGGGCCGCCCCGGAGGCGCTGCCGTGAACCGGCTCCGCGGCCCTCCCCAGCCGCCCCCGCGCCACGCCGGCGTCGCCGGGGCCCTGGCCGCCGCGGCCGCCCACCCGTCGGGCGTCACCTTCGTCGGCCTGCGCGAGGAGGAGCTGCACGTCCCCTGGGCCGAGGTGGATGGCCGGGCGCGGCGCGCGGCCGGGACGCTCCTCGCGCGGGGACTGCGGCCCGGGGACCGGGTCGCGGTGGTGCTGCGGACCGGGCCGGCCTTCCTCGACGCCTTCTTCGGCGCCCTCCACGCCGGCGCCGTCCCGGTGCCGCTCTACCCGCCGGTGCGGCTCGGGCGCATGGACGAGTACGTGGCGGCCACGTCGCGCATGCTGCGGGTCTCCGGGGCGCGCGCGCTCGTGACCACCGGCGCCGTGGCGCGCGTGATCGGGCGGGCGGTGGCGGCGGCCGGGCCGGGGCTCGACCTCGGGGTGATCGACGCGGGCGACCTGCCGCGCGGCGCCGCGGCCTCCCGGCCGGGCCGGGACGGGGACCTCGCCCTCGTGCAGTTCTCCTCCGGCTCCACGGTGGACCCGAAGCCGGTGGCGCTCGCCCACCGCGCGCTCCTCGCGCAGGTCGCGTCGCTCATCGCGCTCGTGGAGCCCGGGCCGGACGACGTGCTCGTCTCGTGGCTGCCGCTCTACCACGACATGGGGCTGGTGGGCTGCCTGCTCGGGGCCATGAGCTATCCGGGCCCGCTCGTGCTGCTCCCCCCCGAGCACTTCCTCGCCCGCCCCGCGCTCTGGCTCCGGGCCATCGCGCGCCACCGCGGCACCATCTCCGCGGCGCCGCACTTCGCCTACGCCTACGCCGCCGAGCGGGTCGCCGACGCCGATCTGGCCGGGCTCTCGCTCTCGTCCTGGCGCATCGCCCTCGACGGCGCCGAGCCGGTGGGCCGGGCCGGCCTGGAGCGGTTCGCCGCCCGCTTCGCCCCGCACGGGCTCGACCCGGGCGCGCTGCTCCCGGTCTACGGGCTCTCCGAGGCCGCACTGGCGGTGACGTTCACGCCGCGGGGCGGGCGACCGCGCTTCACCCGGGTGGACCCGGCGGCGCTCCACGCCGGGCGGGTGGAGGCGGGCGCGCGCGAGGTGGCGTCGGTGGGGCGCCCGGTGCCGGGGGTGGAGGTGGAGGTCCGGGGAGCGGGCGGCGAGCCCCTGCCGGAGGGGCGGCTCGGGCGCATCCACGTGCGCGGCCCCTCGCTCATGCAGGGCTACCTGGGCGACCCGGAGGGCACGGCGCGCGCGCTGCGCGACGGCTGGCTCGACACGGCCGACCTGGGATTCCACCTGGGCGGCGAGCTCCACGTCCACGGCCGGGCCCGGGACGTCGTCATCGTCCGCGGCCGCAACCACGCGCCCGACGAGTTCGAGGGCTGCCTGGCCGGGCTGGCCGGCCTGCGCCCGGGCTGCGCGGTGGCGCTGGGGTTCGAGCCGGAGGGCGGGGACGGGGAGGCGCTCCTCGTGCTCGCCGAGCGTGCGGCGGCCGGCGCCGCCGACCCGCCCGGCCTGGAGGAGGCGGTGCGGGAGGCCGTCGCGGCCCGCACCGGCGTCCGGCCGCACACCGTCGGCATCCTGGAGCCGGGCACGCTGCCGCGCACCTCGAGCGGGAAGATGCGGCGCGCCGAGGCCCTGCGACGGTTCCAGGACGGCACGCTCCTCCCCCCACGCAAGGTGAACGCCCTGCTCGTCGCCCGCGAGGTAGTGGCGGGCACGCTGGCGCGGGTCCGGGCCCGGCGGTGACATGAGGGACGTCCTGGTCCTCGGGGGCGGCCCGGCGGGGCTGGCGGCGGCGGCGGCGCTGGCCGCACGCGGGCTCGACGTGCTGGTCCTCGAGCGCCGCTCGCTCCCGGTGGACAAGGCCTGCGGGGAGGGGCTGCTCCCCGGGGGGGTGCGCGCGCTGGAGGCGCTCGGGGTGCGCGGGCACATCGGTCCGGACGCGCTCGCCCCGCTCCGCGCCATCCGCTGGATCCAGGAGGACGGCAGCTCGGCGGGGGCCCGCCTCCCCGGGCCGGGTGGGCTCGGGATCCGTCGGCTGGTGCTCTCCGCGGCGCTCGCCGCCCGGGCGCGCGAGGCCGGGGCCGGGCTGCGGGAGCAGGTGGCGGTCGCCTCCCACCGCCGCGATCCGGACGGCGTCACGCTGGTCACGGCCGGGGGCGAGGAGCTCCGGGCCCGCCTCCTCGTCGCCGCCGACGGCCTCGCCTCCCCGGTCCGCGAGCGGGAGGGGCTGGGCCTCCCCGCCCCGGGCCCGCGCCGCTTCGGCCTGCGCCGTCACCTCGCGGTCGCGCCCTGGGAGGACGCCGTCGAGGTCCACTTCGCCGAGGGCGTCGAGGCCTACGTCACCCCGGTGGGTCCGCGCCGGGTCGGGCTGGCCTTCCTGTTCCAGGAGGGGACCCCGCCCGACTTCGACGGGCTCCTCCGCCGCTTCCCGCAGCTTTCCGGGCGCGTGGCCGGGGCGCCGTTCGACTCGGCGCCGGCCGGGGCGGGGCCGCTCGGCCGGCGGGCCTCCGCGCGGATCGCCGACCGGCTCCTGCTCGCCGGCGACGCGGCGGGCTACGTGGACGCCATCACCGGCGAGGGGGTGTCGCTGGCGCTCGAGGAGGCGGTGCTCCTCGGCCGCATGCTCCCCGACGCGCTCGTGCGGGGCGCCACGCGCGAGGCGCTCCTCCCCTGGGACGCGGCCGCCCGGGCACGGCGGCGGCGCCACGTCGCCGTGACGCGCCTCGTCCTGGGCATGGCCCGCCGTCCGCGGCTGCGACGCACCGCGGTGCGCCTCCTCGGCCGGACCCCGGGCCTGCTCGACGCGCTCGTCGCCGGCGCGGTCGGGTAGGGCGGATCGGCCCCTTCCGACCCCCGAGATTCGCGCGCGTCGCCGCCGGTCCGTGGTTAACTGACCCCTTCGATCGGAGGGTTCGATGCGTTCGACGGTGCTCGGAGCGGGGTCCTGGGGAACGGCGCTGGCCTCGGTCCTCGCGAGCAAGGGCTACACGGTGACGCTCTGGGGACGCGACGCCCCCGTGCTCGAGTCGGTGGCCCGCGACCACGAGAACCCGCACTACCTCCCCGGCATCAAGCTCCCGCCCACGCTGGGCGCCACGCCCATCCTGGGTCGTGCGCTGGAGGGCGCGGAGCTGGTGGTCTTCGCCGTCCCCAGCTCGGGCATGCGGCAGGTGGCCATCGAGGCGAAGCGCCACCTCCACGCCGGCACGGCGGTGGTCTCGGCGGCGAAGGGCATCGAGGAGGGCAGCCTCATGTCCATGGCCGAGGTCCTGGAGGACGTGCTGCCGGTGGCCATGCATCCCTACCTGGCCTACATCGGCGGCCCGTCCTTCGCGAAGGAGGTCGTGCAGCAGATGCCCACCGCGGTCACCGTGGCCGGGCGCTGGGACCGGGTCACCCGCTCGGTCCAGGACGCCTTCCACACCCGCTGGTTCCGCCCCTACACCTCGAACGACATCCCCGGCAACGAGCTCGGCGGGGTGGTGAAGAACGTCATCGCCATCGCCGCGGGCCTGTCCGACGGGCTGGGCTTCGGCGCCAACGCCCGGGCCGCCCTCATCACCCGCGGCCTCGCCGAGGTCACGCGCCTCGCGGTCCGCAAGGGCGCGAACCCCATGACCCTCGCCGGCCTCTCCGGCGTGGGCGACCTCGTGCTCACCTGCTCGTCGGACCTCTCCCGCAACCGCCGGGTCGGGTTCGGCCTGGGCAAGGGGCGGTCCCTCGCCGAGGTGCAGGCCGAGCTCGGCCAGGTGGCCGAGGGCGTGGTGGCGGCGCGCACCGTTCGCGAGCTGGCCCACCGGCTCCACGTCGAGATGCCCATCACCGAGGTGGTCTACCGGGTGCTCCACCAGGACCTGACGCCCAAGCAGGCCGTGGTCGATCTCATGACCCGGGAGACCAAGGCCGAGATCGCGTGAGCGGCGGCACGAGCGCCCCGGTCGCCGAGGCCATCCGGGAGGCCCGGGAGAAGGTCGAGCGCCTGAAGGGCGCCCCCGCGCTCCCGCGCGACGAGGCGCTCGGGCTGCTCGACGACGCCTTCGCCGTGCTCGGCAACGCCGCCGCCCAGGCGAGCCTGCTGCGCAACGTGCACCCCGACCCGGCCGTCCGCGACGCCGCCGAGCGGGACGAGCAGGAGCTCGACGCCGTCCAGACCGGGCTCTCGCTGGACCGCGGCCTCTACGACGCCCTGGCCCGGGTCGACCTCGCCGGCGCCGACCCGGTCACCCGCCACCTCGCGGAGAAGAGCCTGCGCGACTTCCGGCGCGCCGGGGTCGATCGCGACGCGGCCACCCGGGAGCGGGTGCGGGCCCTGCGGGACGAGCTCGTCCGCATCGGCCAGGAGTTCGGGCGCAACGTGCGCGACGACGTGAAGGAGCTCCGCGTCGACCCGGAGGAGCTCGTCGGCCTGCCCGAGGACTGGTTGCGGGCCCGGCCTCCCGGGCCCGACGGCAAGGTGCGGATCACCACCGACCCCGCCGACTACGTGCCGGTGATCACCTGGGCCGAGCGCGCGTCGCTGCGCGAGCGGCTCTGGCGCACGCAGCGCACCCGGGCCTGGCCCCAGAACGGCGAGGTGCTCGGGCGCATGCTCTCCCGGCGCGCCGAGCTGGCGCGGCTGCTCGGCCATCCCAACTGGGCGGCCTACGCGACCGAGGACAAGATGATCGGGAGCGAGGCCGCGGCCGTGGCCTTCGTCGAGCGCATCGCCGGGGCCGCCGCGGACCGCATGGCCCGCGACGCCGAGGCGCTCCTCGCCCGCAAGCGGCGCGACCTGCCCGGGGCCGAGCGGGTCGAGCCCTGGGACTCGGCGTACTACGCGGAGAAGGTCAAGGCGGAGCGCTTCGGCGCCGACGCGCGGGAGGTTCGCCCGTACCTCGAGTACCGGTCCGTCCGCGACGGCATCTTGGCGCTCACCGGGACGCTCTTCGGCCTCGACTACCGGCGGGTGGACGCGCCCGGGATCTGGCATCCGGACGTCGAGGCCTTCGACGTGGTGGAGGGCGATCGCACGCTGGGCCGGATCTTCCTCGACATGCACCCGCGCGAGGGCAAGTACCGGCACTTCGCCCAGTTCACCCGGGTGAACGGCCAGGCCGGCCGGCGCCTGCCGGAGGGCGTGCTGGTCTGCAACTTCCCGCGCCCGGGCGACTCCCCGGCGCTGCTCGACCTCCACGAGGTGCGCACGCTGCTCCACGAGTTCGGCCACCTGCTCCACCACGTGCTGGGCGGCCACACCCGCTGGGCGGCCCACTCCGGCGTGGCCACCGAGTGGGACTTCGTCGAGGCGCCCTCCCAGCTGCTCGAGGAGTGGGTCCGCGATCCGGAGGTGCTCGCCCGCTTCGCCCGCCACGTGGAGACCGGCGAGCCCATCCCCGCCGGGCTGGTGCGCCGGCTCGACGCGTCCGAGGAGTTCGGCAAGGGGCTCACCGTCCGGCAGCAGATGTTCTACGCGGCGGTGAGCCTGGAGCTGCACCGGCGCGACCCGGAGGGGCTCGACGTGCCGGCGCTGGTGGCCGAGCTGCAGGAGCGCTACACGCCCTTCCGCCACGTGCCCGGGACCTTCTTCCACGCCTCGTTCGGCCACCTCGACGGCTACTCCGCGCTCTACTACACGTACATGTGGTCGCTCGTGATCGCGAAGGACCTGTTCTCGGCGTTCCAGGCGGAGGGGCTGCTCGCGCCCGGGCCCGCGCGCCGCTACCGGCGGGCGGTGCTGGAGCCGGGAGGGTCGCGGCCGGCGCGGGAGCTCGTCCGCGACTTCCTGGGCCGGGACGCGAGCTTCGCCCCCTTCGAGCGCTGGCTGGCCGCGGGCGGCTGACCCGGCCCGGGCCGCCCCGCCGACGGGGTGGCGCGGGGCGCGCCCGGCCGCTACCGATCCCCGATGCCCGACCCGCTGCCCAGCCCCCGCCGCCGCATCAAGGAGATGGAGGTCATGGTGGCCGACGTGCGGGCGGAGACGCCCGACACCGTCACCCTCGTGCTCTTCACCGGCAACGATCACCTCGAGTACAAGGCGGGCCACTTCCTCACCATCGACCCGCACCAGTTCGAGGCCCTCGACCGCTTCATCGCCTACTTCGAGGACGTGAAGGGGAAGGCCGAGGCGCCCCGCGCCTACTCGATGTCCTCGGCGCCGCACGAGCGGCAGCTCGCGGTCACCGTGAAGGAGGAGCGCTACGTCCCCGGCGTGACCCGGTACCCGCCGCTGCTCTCGCCGCTGCTCGTGAAGCGCACCACCCGCGGGATGCGCATCGTGGTCACCGGCTTCAGCGGCCCCTACGTCCTTCCCGACGACGTCGAGCAGCGCACCGACCACGTCGTGCACGTGGTGGCCGGGTCGGGAGCGGTGCCCAACTTCTCCATGGTGAAGTGGGCGCTCGCCCACTGCCCGTCGATCTGCCACACCTGGATCTGCTCCAACAAGACCTGGCCCGACGTCATCTTCCGCGACGACCTGGCGCGGCTGGAGCGGGAGAACCCGTCCCGGCTGCGGGTGGTGAACCTGCTCACCCGCGATCCGGTCACGCCCATCTCCCAGGGAGTGTGGAAGGGCCGGCTCAACGCGGCCACGCTGCGCGGGCTCGTCCCCGACCCCCGGGCGGCCCTGGTCTACGCCTGCGGCCCCGCCAACGGCCCGCACGAGCGGGCCGCCGCGCGGGAGCGGGGGGAGGAGCCGGCGCCGCGCTTCCTGGAGGCGGCGCTGGCGGCGCTGCGGGAGGCCGGGGTCCCCGACGACCGGGTCCACCAGGAGTCCTGGGGGTGAGCGTCCGCCGGACCCTGCGCGCCGCGCCCACGCTGCTCCGCGTGGGCTTCTCCGAGGCGGTGGCCTACCGGGCCGAGTTCCTGGTCTGGCTGCTCTCCACCAACATGCCGCTCGTCATGCTGGCGCTCTGGAGCGCGGTGGCGCGCGAGGGGCCGGTGGGGCGCTTCGGCCAGGCCGAGTTCACCGCCTACTACCTGGCCGCGCTCGTGGTGCGGCTCATGACCGGCGCCTGGGTGGTCTGGGAGATGAACTTCGAGATCCGCCAGGGCACGCTGGCCTTCCGGCTGCTCCGCCCGGTCCACCCGCTCGTGGCCTACGCCGCCGAGAACGTCGCCGCCATGCCGGTGCGGCTCGCGGTCTCGCTCCCGGTGGCGGTGGTGGCGCTCTGGATCCTGGGCGGGCGGCACGTCACCCACGACCCGCTGCTCCTGGCCCTCTTCCCGGTGACGGTGCTCTCGGCGTGGCTCATCACCTACCTGGCCATGGCGGCGGTGGGGTGCCTGGCGTTCTGGTTCGAGTCGGCCACCTCCCTCTTCGACGTCTGGCTCGGGCTCTTCGGGATCTTCTCCGGCTACCTGGTCCCGCTCGAGCTCTATCCACGCTGGGTGAACGAGGCCTCCTACTGGCTCCCCTTCCGCTACATGCTCTCCTTCCCCGTCGAGCTGGTGACCGGAGGGCTCGACCGCGGCCAGGCGCTCGCCCAGCTCGCCGCCCAGCAGGCCTTCGTGCTGCTCCTCCTGGCCGCCGCCGCCGGGATGTGGCGGCTCGGCGCGCGCCGCTTCTCGGCCACCGGGGGCTGACGTGCTGCGCCACCTCCGCCTGCTCGCCGTGCAGTTCCGGGCCTCGCTCCAGGTCGCCGTCCAGTACCGGCTCGAGTTCCTGGTGCAGGGGGCCATGTCCTTCTTCTGGATGGCCTGGGCGGTGGTGCCGCTGCTCGTGGTCTACGGGGGGCGGCGGAGCGTGGCCGGCTGGGACCTCGACCAGGCGCTGGTCGTGATGGGCTGGTTCCTGGCCATGAAGGGGGTCCTGGAGGGGGCGGTGAACCCGTCGCTCGCCAGCGTCGTCGAGCACATCCGCAAGGGCACCCTGGACTTCGTCCTGCTCAAGCCCGCCGACGCCCAGTTCCTGGTCTCCACCGCCAAGTTCGCGCCCTGGCACGTGGTGGACCTCGCCGCCGGCCTGGGCGTGGTGGCCTGGGCGCTCGTCCGGATGGAACGGGCCCCCGGGGCCGGGCCGGTGGCGGCCGCGCTGCTCCTCACCGCCTGCGCGGTGGCCGTCCTCTACTCCCTGTGGATCCTGGTGGTCTCGGCCGCCTTCTTCGTGGTGAAGGTGGACAACCTCTCCTTCCTCTTCCTCTCCATCTTCGACGCCGCCCGCTGGCCGGTCTCCGTGTTCCGGGGCTTCTGGCGCTTCCTCTTCACGGTGGTCGTGCCGCTGGCCCTCATGACCACGCTGCCGGCCGAGGCGCTGCTCGGGCGCGCCGGCCCGGGCGCCATCGGGATCGCCGCGGCCGGGTCGCTGGCCTTCGTGGCCTCCGCGCGGGTGGTGTGGCTCCGGGCCATCGCGCGGTATACCTCCGCCTCGTCGTGAGGAACGGACGGGCGGAGGTGCGATGAGCACGGATCGCGGTGGCGCGGCGCAGGCCGGCGCGGCGGGCGCGGCAGGCCCGCCCGCCTGGAGGCGCGCATGGGTCGCCGTGGCGCTCGTCGCGCTCCTCGGGGCCACCGCGCTCGCCTACGCGCCCTCGCTCGGCGGGGACTTCGTCTACGACGACGAGCGGTCGGTGCTGTCGGACATGTCCATCCGTCGCCCGGACGCCGTGCGGCTCCCCGCCCCGCGGGAGATGCTCGGGACCGGGCGTCCGCTCACGGCCATGACCTTCGCGCTCGACTGGAGGGCGGAGGGGCTCTCGCCGCGCCGGTTCCACGCCACCGGCCTCGCCCTGCACCTCGCCGCGGTGCTGCTCGCCTTCGCCTTCGTCCTCGCCCTGCTCCGGCGCGTGGATCACCCGCGCGCCCCGGCCCTGGCGCTCGTCGTGGCGGGGCTCTTCGCGCTCCACCCCGTCCAGGTCGAGTCGGTGGCCTACGTGTCGCAGCGGGCCGAGGTGCTCTCGGGCGCGCTCTACCTCGCGGCGCTCCTGCTCCTCGACGCGTCGGCGCGGCGGTGGCTGCGTCCGGGCGGCCTGCTGGCCTGGGCCGGAGGCGTCGGCACCTGGGTGCTCGCCATGGGGGCGAAGGCCGTCGCCGTGAGCCTCCCCGGGGCGGTGGTCCTCGACCAGGCCGTGGTGGCGCCCGCCGGCGAGTCCGGCGGCCGGGCCGCCTCCCGGCGCACGCTGCGCGCGCTCCTCCTCGTGGCGCCCATCGCGCTGCTCGCCGCCTGGAGCGCGGTGCTCCAGTTCCGGTCGTTCGCCGCCATGCCGGGCGGCGGTGCCGGCTACGGCGCCACGCCGCTCTCCGGGGGCCAGTACCTGCTCACCCAGCTGCGGGTGCAGTGGCTCTACCTCCGCCTGCTCGCCTGGCCGGACGGTTTCTCGCTCGACCGGGGCTTCGAGGCGAGCCGTGGGCTCGACGGACCCTCTGCGCTCGCCGCGGCGGGCGTGGCCGCGCTCGTCACCCTCGCGCTCTGGCTGTGGGTGAGGGCCGAGCGGGGACTCGCCGGAGCCGGCGCGGCCCGGCTCTGCGCCTTCGGGATCCTCTTCTGGTTCGTGGCCCTCGCGCCCACCTCGAGCGTCGTCCCGGTGGCCGACCTGGCCGTGGAGCACCGGGTCTACCTGGCGACGCTGGGCCCGTTCCTCGCCGGGGTGGTCGCGGTGGACGCCCTCGTCGCCCGGTGGACGCCCGGGGCGGCGCGCGTCGCCGGCGCCGTCCTGGCGGTCGCGGTGCTGCTCGGGCTGGGGCTCGGGCTCCGCTCCCGGGCGGAGGTCTGGAGCTCGGCCGAGGGGATCTGGCGCGAGGCGCTGCGGGCCGCGCCCGGCAGCGAGCGGATCCTCACCAACCTGGGGATCGCGCAGCGGCGGCGCGGGGACCTCGCCGGCGCCGAGCAGAGCTTCCGCCGGGCCTGGACCGTGGCGCGCCGGCCGGAGGGCGTCGCCATCCTGGCCCAGAACCACGCCGAGCTGCTCCTCGACCAGGGGCGCGCGGCGGAGGCGCTCGCGCTGCTCGACCGGGGCGTGGCCGCGGTGCCCGGGGACCCGATCGTCCACGTGAACCGCGCCGTGGCCTTCGGCATGCTGGGCCGGGACGCCGAGTCGCTCGCCGCTGCCCGGCGGGCGGTGGAGATCCTGCCGGGCAGCCCGGTGACCCGGAACACGCTGGGCGTCGCCCTGTGCGCGAACGGCGCCTGGCTGGAGGCGTTGCCGCACTTCCGGGCCGCCGAGGCGCTCGACCCCGGGAACCCCATGTGGCCGGTGACCGCGGCCATCTCGCTCACCTACGTGGGGCGCCGGGACGAGGCCTGCGCCACCTACCGGCGGGCCCGGGCCACCACGCGGGTGCTCCCCCTGCCGCGGGACGCGGCGCGCAACGCAGCCGCCCTCGGGTGCCCCATCCCCTAGCGAAAGCCGGGAGGGCCCGCGCCCCTCCTGCTAGGTTGGACCCGTGCTCCGCCTCACCTTCCTCGGCACCTCCGGCGCCATGCCCACCGCGGGCCGCAACCTGTCGGGCCTCTCCGTCCGCCACGGGCGGGAGCACTACCTCTTCGACTGCGGCGAGGGCACGCAGCGGCAGATGATCCGCTTCGGGACCGGCTTCGACGTGAGCGCCATCTGCTTCACCCACTTCCACGCCGACCACTACATCGGCGCCATCGGATTCGTGCGCACCCTCTCCATGCTCGGGCGCGCCCGCGCGCTCGACGTCTACGGCCCCGCGCCGGCCCGCCCGTTTCTCGAGGACCTCCTCCTGCGCGGCACCGATCCGCTCTCCTTCCAGGTCCGCATCCACGAGGTGAGGCCCGGGGACGCCATCCGGCGCGACGGGGCCACGCTCCTCCCCTGGGCCACCCGGCATCGCATCACCTCGGTGGGCTGGGTGCTCGACGAGGACCCCCGGCCCGGACGCTTCCACCCCGACCGGGCGCGCGAGGCCGGGGTGCCCGAGGGCGAGCTCTGGGGCGAGCTGCAGCGCGGCAGGCCGGTGACCCTGCCCGGGGGCCGGGTGGTCGAGCCGGGCGCGATCG
Organism: Anaeromyxobacteraceae bacterium; assembly: GCA_037443385.1. Taxonomy (GTDB): domain Bacteria; phylum Myxococcota; class Myxococcia; order Myxococcales; family Anaeromyxobacteraceae; genus CAIOAK01. Next base: position 579 of record JBBIOL010000036.1, on the reverse strand, counting down.
TCGATCCACCCCGGCGCGGAAGGCGGGTGGCCGTCACCGGGGACACCCGACCCTGCCCGGCCACCGCGGAGGCGGCGCGGGCGGCCGACCTCCTCGTGCACGAGTGCACCTTCGGCGACGCGGAGGCGGAGCGCGCCGTCGAGACCACCCACTCCACCGCGCGGGAAGCCGCGCGCGTGGCCCGGGAGGCGGGCGTCGCCCGGCTGGTCCTCACCCACCTCTCGACGCGCTACGACACCGACCCGTCGCCGCTCCTCGCCCAGGCCGGGGAGGAGTTCGAGGGCCCGCTCGACGTCGCGCACGACGGGCTCGTCCTGGAGCTGCCCCGGGGAGACTGAGCGTGGGGACCCCGGCCTCCGATCTCGCGCGCTGGATCCCCGGGCTGCTCGCGGCCTGGCGTGGCCTGCGCCGCGACGCCCGCAGGGGGCCGCGGCCGCCCGCCGACCGGCTGCTGCCCGACGAGCTGCGGGAGGTGGCCGCGGCCGTGCAGCGCCTCTCGCACGGGCTCACGCGGGATCGCGAGCTGGCCGTCGCCCGCTACCTGGACGACGACCGGCTGCTCGGGGCCTACCTGCTCTT
>JBBIOL010000035.1:0-32429 GCA_037443385.1 Anaeromyxobacteraceae bacterium | reverse complement strand
GGCTCGCGAACGGCGAGGTCTGCGGCTCGGAGGTCCGGACCGAGATCGACCACGTCTTGCCGCGCGGCAGGGGCGGGCCCTCCACGGTGGAGAACTGCAGGGTGCTCTGCCGGGCGCACGACCTGGAGGCGGCGCGCGAGACGTACGGTGAAGCCCACATGGACCGCTTCGCACCGAGGGACCCGACCGATCGGGGGCCGACGAACCCGGTCGCGCGCGAGCCCTGCCCCGCCTACCTCGCGGGCGGCGCAGCGGATCACCTCACCGCGTCGGCGACCTCGCCGGGCTCCGGCGTGGTCGGGTGCATGGGAACCGTCCCGTCGAACCGCTCCGGGACGAGCGCGTCCGCCCCGAGCGCCGGCGACCCGGCCGCGCGCGCCGCGAACCCGCCCACGGCGATGCAGGACCGCGGGGAGGCGTGGCGGACCATCTCGATGGCCTCGCGCGCGGCCGGCAGGTGGTCGATGGCCGAGACCGCGATGCCCACCAGGGCCGGCCGTCGTTCCACGCACGCGACGGCGAGCTGCACGGACGGCGTGTCGGCACCGAGCACCTCCACGCGGTACCCGGCCAGCTCGAGCAGGTTCGCGGCGATGACGAGCCCGAGCGCGTGCTGCTCGCCGGGCGCGGCCGCGAGCACGGCCCGCCCTGCCCGCCTCGGTCCGGGGGCGCCCCAGGTGTCGGGCGCCAGGAGCGCGATCCCCATCGCCGCCAGCGCCGAGGCGCGGTGCTCCTCGAGCACGGTGGCCTCGTGGCGCATCCAGGCCTCTCCCACCTGCCGCTGCACCTCGGCGATGCCGAGCAGCGCTCCGCGCGGGCCGCGGGTCTCCCGCCAGGACTCCACCGCGGCCACGTAGGCCACGCGGTTCCCGCGCAGCGCCGCGATCGTCGTGTCCCACAGGTCGAGATCCACGTCCTCGAGGGGCGCCTCCGCCGCGGCGAGCCCGGCCTCGAGCGAGGCGGAGAGGGCCGAGAGCGCGTCGGCGGGCAGCTCCATCCGCCCGACGCGCCCGGCGATGGCACGCAGGCACGCGCACACGCTCTCGTGCGGGAGCCCGGACGCATCGTGGAGCCGGGCCACCCAGCGCGCGTACTCCCGGAAGACCGCCGGGCAGTGCAGGTCCACCGCCGCGCCCAGGGCGCGGGCGTGCCCGGCCAACTCCGCCTCGCAGGCGTGCTGCTGGCCCTCCTTCCGCGCGCGCAGGGAAGGCGTGCCGGCGAGGACCTCCTCCGCGACGGCCCTGGCCTCGGCGAGGATCGCCCCGGTGACCCGGGCGTCTACACGCGGGCGCATGGAGCACCACCTCCTAAGAAGCCTAGATCGTCGAGGCGAAGATGGCCACCCGACGCCAGACCTGCTCGAACCCCCGACGGTCGAAGCCGGAGCCGGAGGACATCCAGTCGAAGTGGGGCGGCACGTGGGCCGGCTCGTCGTAGTGGCCGAGCACGTCGTGGTGGTCGGCCCAGGCGGCGGCCACCAGTTCCCCGTGGATCTGCGAGAGGGTGGGAACGATCCCGTCGTTCGCCGCCGCGTCGGGGATCCGGCCGTAGGCGCGCCGCAGGATGGCGGCGTGCTCCCGGTTGAGGGGCGGCAGCGACCCATCCGGGGTCCCGGAGGAGAGACGGTAGAGCGCCACGAAGAGGGCGTGGGTGACCTGATGGGACGGGTCGAGTCCCGCACCCCAGAGGGAGCGCAGCCCGGGCGCGCGCGCGCGGGTCGCCACCGAGCCGTAGCGGAGACCGGGCCGGTCCTGGGTGGAGGCGTTGAAGACCTCCATCCCCGACGGGGAGATCTGCGAGACCAGGCCCTGGTCGCTGCGCACGCCCGTGAGGAACTGCTCGACGGCGCGGCGGCGGTCCACCTCGAAGTCGCCGAGCAGTTCGAGGAAGATCTGGTCCACCGCCCCGACCGGGCGCGACCGGGGGTTGCGGAGCAGCCGCGCCAGCTTGAGGCCCACGGTGATGGGCAGGCGCCCCGTGCGCAGCGTGTAAATCGACACGAGCGAGAGCAGCCGCAGGAACTGCTGGCCGAGCATGCCGCCGAAGTACTGCGCCAGCGGCGTGCCCCGGTGCGGCGTGGAGACCGTCACCACCGCCTGGACGGCCCGCGCGCAGCGCTCCACGTCGGCGGGCGTGGGCAGCACGGCGCCCGGGGTGGTCACGAGCCGCGCGTCGAGCCCGCCGCTCGAGTGCCCGACCAGGCTGACGCGGCCCGGCGACTCGTCGAGCAGCGTGGAGAGGGCCTCGCAGAGCAGGGCCGCGCGCCGGGTCAGGGAGGCGGTCGGCTCGGTGCGGGCCACGCGGACCTCGCCGTCGATGCCGACCGCCGGGCCCTTCTCCGCCAGGTAGTTCCGGACGTGCCCGAAGTAGGTGAAGTCGCCGAGGTTGGCGAACCCGAAGAACCCCGGAACGAGGAGGATGTGATGTGGTCGACCCACGCGGGGATCCGGAGCGAGACCTCTCGGCTCACTCTAGCCCGTCGCGGACCGGCGCGATTCAGATCGTGGAGGTGCCGTCCTGCGGGAAGACCGGCACGACCTGCACGGGCTGGTCCACCGGGGGGTGCCCGACCGGGAGCCGCTCCACGTGGATGGGCGGGTGGCCCGGCGGAAGCTCCAGCACCTCCGCGTCGAGCGGTGGGTGGCCCGGCGGGAGCTCCGGGCAGGCCTGCACCGGCGGATGGCCCTGGGGCGGCCCCTCCCCCAGCACACGGACGGCGACCACCAGGGTGAAGGCCGTCATCGCGACGAGCATCGCGCGGGCGACCGCGGCGGTTACGAGGGCGTTCCGGTTCATGGCGCCTCCTGGGCCGACGTTCGTCTACCAGCATCGTCCATAACCACCCGCCCCGTGCGGCGCCCGGACGACTTGCGCGGCGTCACGGCGGCGATCCGCCGCTCGGCTATGGTCGCCGCCTCACAACGGGAGCCGGGATGGACAACTCGTCGAGGAAGGGCTGGATCGTCACGCTGGCGGGGGTGGGGCTGAACCTCGCGCTCGGCATCCTGTACGCGTGGTCGATCTTCTCGAAGCAGCTCACCGAGCCGCTGGCCCGGGGCGGCTTCGGCTGGACGCGCACCCAGGCCACCCTCCCCTACACCATCGCCATCGCCTGCTTCGCCTTCATGATGGTGCCGGCCGGCCGCCTGCAGGACAAGCTCGGGCCGCGGATCATCGCCAGCGTCGGCGCCGTGCTCACCGGCATCGGCCTCGTGGTGGCGAGCTTCGCCTCCCCGGGCGCGGCCTGGCCCGCCACCGTCGGGTTCGGCCTGCTGGCCGGGACCGGCTTCGGCCTGGGCTACGCCGCGGCGACCCCGGCGGCGGTGAAGTGGTTCCCGCCCCAGAAGAAGGGGCTCGTCACCGGGCTCGTGGTGGCCGGCTTCGGCCTCGCGCCGGTGTACATCGCCCCGCTCTCCAAGTGGCTGCTCGCCTCGTACGGCGTGGCCTTCTCCTTCCGGGTGCTGGGCATCGCCTTCCTGGTCGTCACCCTCGTCCTCTCCCAGTTCATCGTGAACCCGGACAAGCCGCGCAACGTGGCCGCCCCGGGCAGCGCGGCCGCCAAGGCCGCCGGCGCCGACGCCACCTGGCAGGAGATGATCCGCACCACCGACTTCTGGCTGCTCTGGTTCCAGTACGCCTTCGGCGCCACCGCCGGCCTCATGATCATCGGCCACCTGGCCAAGATCGTGGCCGCGCAGTCGGGCGGCGCCATCCAGACCGGATTCGTCTTCGTGGCCCTGCTCGCCGTGTTCAACGCCACCGGGCGCATCGTGGCCGGCGTGGTCAGCGACCGGATCGGGCGCACCGTGACGCTGGTCTCGGTGTTCCTGCTGCAGGCCTCCAACATGATCTTCTTCTCCGGCTTCAGCACGTTCACCGGGTTCGTGGTGGGCTCGGCGGTGGTGGGCTTCAGCTACGGCGCCTGCCTCTCGCTCTTCCCGGCCACCGCCGCCGATCGGTGGGGCACGAAGAACCTGGGGCTGAACTACGGGATCCTCTTTACCGCCTGGGGCGTGGGCGGGATCTTCGGCCCCATCCTGGCCGGGAAGATCGCCGACGCCACCGGCTCCTACCAGCTCGCCTACCAGATCGCGGCCGGCCTGCTCATGCTGGCGACGCTCCTCGCCATGTTCTCGTACGTGGGCGTCTCGGTGAACCTCCCCGAGCGGGAGATCACCATCAAGGTGGGCAAGCGGAAGGCGCCCGGGATCGAGCCGTCCGCGGCGCCGCCGGCACCCTCGTCCGGACCGGCCTGATCGCCGCCGGGGTCTCCGCCGCGGGCCCCTCCGGCGACCGGGGGCGTCAGGACCAGGCGAGCGGGTAGCGCCCCAGCTCGATCGTGGGCCCGGCGATGGCCTCGCGCCAGGCCACCACGTCGCCCGGCTCCTCGTCCACGAGCCGGTGCATGCGCTCGAGCGCGGCGCGCGCCTGGGCCGGATCGGTCACCGCGGCGAGGATGGCCGCGCGGGCCCGCTGCGCCGCGCGCTGGTGCGACTCCTCCGCGTAGAGCCGGACGCAGGCCTCGGCCACCGGGTCGGGCGCGGCCTGGAGCGCGCGGGCCACGCCGCTGTCCACCGCGAAGGCCTCCATGGCCACGTCGGCCAGCGCGCCCAGCACCTCCTGCCGGTCGCCCACGGCGACGCCGAGCGCCTTCGAGGCCACCCCGGCCGCGTGGCCGAAGAGCAGCTTGTTGAGCTCCGCCACCCGGCGCTCCCGCGCGAGCCGGCCCGGCGACGCGGCCGGCACGCCGGCCTCGGCGGCCCGGGCCGCCCGGCGGGCCAGGTCGAGGAACGGGAAGGCGCCCTTGGCGGCGCGCTTCAGCAGCGTCCCGGGGACGAGCAGGCGGTTGATCTCGTTCGTGCCCTCGAAGATCCGGTTCACCCGGTTGTCCCGGTAGATCCGCTCGATGACGTACTCCTCCACGAACCCGTACCCGCCGTGGATCTGGACGCCCTCGTCGGCGGCCTGGCCGAGCGCCTCCGAGCCCCAGACCTTCAGGATGGAGGCCTCGACGCTGTATTCCTCCACCGCCGCGATGCGGTCCTGCTCGTAGGCGTGGCTGCCCGGGACGGCGCCCCCGGCGGCGGCGCGCCGGTCGATGAGGCCGGTGGTGCGGTAGCTCATGGCCTCGCCCACGTAGGCCAGCGCCACCATGCGGGCGATCTTCTCCCGGATGAGCCCGAAGTCGGAGATGGGCTTGCCGAAGGCCCGGCGCTCCTTCGCGTATCCGGCCGAGAGCTCGATGACGTGGCGCACGCCGGCCATGCAGGTCACGCCCAGCTTGAGCCGACCCACGTTGAGGATGTTGAAGGCGATGCGGTGGCCCTTGCCGATCTCGCCGAGCAGGTTCCCGGCCGGGATGCGGGCGTCCTCGAAGACGAGCGGCCGCGTCGAGCTGCCGCGGATCCCCATCTTGTGCTCCTCCGAGCCGGTGCTGAACCCGGGGGTGTCGCGGTCCACGATGAAGGCGGTGAACTTGTCGCCGTCGACCTTGGCGAACACGATGAACACGTCGGCGAAGCCGGCGTTGGAGATCCACTGCTTGCCGCCGTTCAGGATCCAGTGCTTCCCGTCGGGGGAGAGCACCGCCTTGGTCCTCGCGGCCATGGCGTCGGAGCCGGACGACGCCTCGGAGAGCGCGTAGGCCGCGGCCCACTCGCCCGACGCCAGCTTCGGCAGGTAGCGCGCCTGCTGCTCGGGCGTGCCGAAGTAGACGATGGGGAGCGTGCCGATCCCGACCTGGGCGCCGAAGATCACCGACCAGGCTCCCTGCACGGTCATGGCCTCGGCGACCACCGCGCTGGTGGTGAGGTCCTGGGCCAGCCCGCCGTGCTCCTCGGGGACGTCGAGCGAGAGCAGCCCGAGCTCGCCCGCCTCGCGGAGCAGCGCCCGGATGGTCTTGAAGTCCTTGGCCTCGATGGCCGGCGAGGCCGGCACCACCCGCTCCAGCCCGAACTTGCGCGCGGTGCGGTAGAACTCGCGCTGCTCGTCGGTGAAGTCGTCGGGCGTGTCGATGCGCCCGGCGCCCACCTCGGAGAGGAGGAAGCCGCCACCCGGAGGCAGCGCGGCGGCGATCGGGGCTGCGGCGGTGGTATCGCTCATGGTGTTCCTCCGTTCCGATTCCGGAATCGATCCCGGATCTACCAACCCCGCCGGGCGGGTCAAGCGCGGCCGGCTCAGGGACCCGAAAGGTCGGCCGTGGCCGGGAAGGTCGGGGGCCGGCGGTGGCGCGTGGCCTGCTCGTAGGCGTAGGCGATGCGCAGGAGCGTCCCCTCGCCGAAGGCGCGCCCGATGAAGCTCACGCCCACCGGGAGGCCGAACGGATCGCCGGCCGGCACCGTGATCGACGGGTAGCCCGCCACCGCCGCCGGCGTGGAGCTGCCCTGCACGAAGTGGTCGCCGTTCACGAGGTCGATGGTCCAGGCCGGCCCGCCGGTGGGCGCCACCAGCGCGTCGAGCCGGTGGCGGTCCATGACCGCGTCGATCCCCTGCGTGCGGGAGAGCTTGCGGCAGCGCGCCCGCGCCTTGCGGTAGGCCGGGTCGGTGAGCGGCCCCTTCGCCTGCGCCTGGACGAAGAGCTCCTGCCCGAAGAAGGGCAGCTCGCGATCGGCGTGCGCGGTGTTCCAGGCGATGACGTCGGCCAGGCTCCGCACCGGGGCGCCCGGCGCCCAGGCGGGCAGCCAGGCGTCGAGCCCCGCCTTGAGCTCGTAGAGGAGGACGGTGTTCTCGTCGTCGTCGTAGCGGTCGACGTGGGGGACGTCGGCGGGGTCGATCACCACCGCGCCGCGCCGCCGCATCTCGGCCACCGCGGCGTCGAAGGCCTGGTCGGCTGCCGGCGCGCGGCCGTACACCTTGGCCCGGACCACGCCGATGCGGGCGCCGCGCAGGCCGTCCGGGTCGAGGAACTTCCGGTAGTCGCTGGCCGCCTTCCCGGCCGACGCCGCGGTGGCCGGATCGGCGGGGTCCACCCCGGTGAGCGCCCCGAGCAGCGCGGCCGCGTCGGCGACGGTGCGCGCCATGGGGCCCGCGGTGTCCTGCGTGATCGAGATGGGCGCGATGCCGGTGCGGGACACGAGCCCCACCGTGGGCTTCAGCCCCACGAGGCCGGTCGCGCCCGAGGGGCAGACGATCGACCCGTCGGTCTCGGTGCCGACGCCCACCACCGCGAGGCTCGCCGCCACGGCCGCGGCGGTTCCGGAGGAGGAGCCGCAGGCGCTCCGGTCGAGCGCGTAGGGGTTGCGGGTGAGCCCGCCCGCGCCGCTCCATCCCGAGGTGGACCGGGTGGAGCGGATGTTGGCCCACTCGGAGAGGTTGGTCTTGCCGAGCACGACGGCGCCGGCGGCGCGCAGCCGCTCCACCAGGAAGGCGTCGCGGGGCGAGAGGTTCCCCGCGAGCGCGAGCGAGCCCACGGTGGTGGGCATGCGATCGCCGGTGGCCACGTTGTCCTTCAGCACCACCGGGATGCCGTGCAGTGGCCCGCGGGGCCCGCGCTCGGCCCGCTCCCGGTCGAGCGCGTCGGCGATGGCGCGCGCGTCGGGGTTCACGACGAGGATCGACCGGATCCGCGGGTCGAGTCGGGCGATGCGCTCGAGGTGCGCCTCGACGATCGCGCGCGACGTGGTCCGCCCGTCGGCCATGGCGGCGGCGAGGTCGGCCACGGTCGCCTCCCGGACGTCGGGCAGCGCCGGCTCGGCGGCCGGGGCGGTGATCGGAAGGAGCAGGACCAGCGCCGCGAGCGCGGCCCGTCGGGTGGGGATCGGGTTCACGGTGGACCTCCGTCCGGCGACCCTAACCCGGCCGGCCGCCCTCGCCAGCGTTTTTCCTGGACAAATGCCACCCACCCGGATAGACAGCCCGCTCCCATCCCTCTCTGGGGTGGAGCCGCCCGCCACTTCCTGGCGTACGGATTTCGAGAAGAAAAGAGCAAGAAGCAATGGGTACCGGCACCGTGAAGTGGTTCAACGACGCGAAGGGCTTCGGGTTCATCACGCAGGACGGCGGCGGGGAGGACGTGTTCGTCCACCACACCGCGATCCAGGCCGATGGGTTCCGCACCCTCGCCGAGGGCCAGAAGGTGGAGTTCGACGTCAACAAGGGGCCGAAGGGGCTCCAGGCTGCGAACGTCCGCCCCCTCTAGTTCCACTTCTCGCGACAGCTGAAGTGGCGAGAGCCCGGCCCCCTGGCCGGGCTTTCCGTTTCCGGGGCCCGGACGCCGTGGCCGCTAGAAGTTCTCGTTGATGTTGAGGTAGATGCCCCACGAGCCGTTCGTGCCCACGCCCACCTCGACGAGGCCGTTCGTCCGGGTGGGCTTGTTCACGAGCACCCGGATCCCGGCGGTGACGGCCGGATACCAGAACTGGTAGAGCGGCGAGTTCTGCGGCTCGCCGGGCTGGCGCTGCTGGCTCGCCGAGTGGATGTTGGCCCCCACCACCCCGCCCACGAAGTCCCAGATGCGGAAGCGGTACTCGGCCTCCAGGTAGAGCAGCGACTTGCCGATGTGCCGCCCCTCGATGTACCCGCGGCCGGATCGCGCGTCGGGGTCGGAGCCGATGGACGGCAGGCTGAGGTAGGGCGTGTTGCCGAAGGAGAACCAGCCGTAGGCCCACAGCGCGAGCACGTGCGGCTTCGGCAGCGAGAAGTAGGCGCGCCCGTCCACGTAGAGCGACTGCCACTCGTAGGTGCTGCCCAGCCAGGCGGGGAAGGCCCGGTAGGTGGCCGTGGCGTAGTAGCCGCGGGTGGCGTTCACCGGGTTGTCGCGGCTCTCCCAGAGCAGGTCGAGCGAGATGCCCACGTTGTCGAACGGGCCGGACGTGCCGTACGGGTAGGCGGTGAACGGGTTCTGGATCCCGGGCGCCGTGCCCCGGTCGCTCACCGCGTAGAAGCGGTCCCAGTAGAAGCCGGCCCCCACGTAGAGGTCGGAGAAGACGCGCCGGAAGGCGGTCTCCCAGAAGCGGATCAGGCTCTTGTCGACCACCACCTCGTCCTGGTTCGGCGTGTTCCCGCCCAGGCCCCAGGTGGGCGCGGGGAAGATCTGCCAGTTCGTGTACCCGACGAGGCTCCAGTCCCCCCCGGCGAAGTAGATGCTCGTCCGCAGCGGGATCGAGACCTGGTTCTTCACCGTGTAGAGGATGTTCGTGGCGAACTTGGAGAGCTTCTCGCCGTCGTCCACACGGAACACGCCCGCTCCGGCCACGCCGAAGCCGAAGCCGATGAGGGGGCTCGTGAGGATGAACGGGACGGCGTTCCAGTGGAACTTCTTGCGCCGGTCCTCCGCGATCTGCTCCGGGGTCTTCTCCTCGTGGAGCCCGAGCCCGCGCATGATGAGCTCGGGGAGGTCCATGGTGGCCTCGGCCGGGTCGATGTCGGGCGTGCCCTCCACCGGCCCGGGCCGGGCGGCCGGCGGGAAGGCGGTCTCGAGATCGGGAGCGTGCTCGGAGCCGGGGGGAACCGGCTGCTGCGACGGGGGCGTCCCGGACTCCCCGGCCCACGCGAACGCCGGCGCCGCCAAGGAGGGGGCGCCGGCGAGGGATGCGAGGACGAGGAGGAGACCGGGACGGCGCGCCACGCGCGCAAGATAGCAGCGATGCGGCTACTTCGTGGCGGACTTCTTCGCCTTCTTGGCCGGGGCCGGCTCGACGGCGATGGCCACCGACTCGCTGTACTCGGCGTCGACCTTGTCACCCACCTTCAGCTTCTCGATGGGGATCTCCTTGCCGGCCTTCACCTTGTAGCTGCGCCCCTCGGGGCCGGTCAGGGTGACGAGGCGCGACTTCAGGTCGATCTTGGAGACGGTCACCTGGGCCTTGATGGTGGCCTTCACGTCGCCCGCGGGCTTCTGGCCGGGGGCCGCGGCGTCGCCGGTGACGGTGAGGCTCGGGTCCTTGGCCTTCTCGCCCGGCTTGGCGAGGGAGAGCACGAGCCCCTGCGCCACGGTGACGACCACCTGGTCGCCGGCCTTGATCTGGTCGAAGTTCTTCACCTCGGGGCCGACCTTGATGGTGTCGGTGTCCCGCTTGCCCTTCAGGGTGACCGTGCGGTTCGCGGCGTCGACGGCGGTGACGGTGGCCTTGACCTGCTCGACGCGGCCCCCCGAGACCATGCCCTTCTCGGTGGAGGAGTGGACGGTGAGGGGCTTTGCGGCTTCCTCGGCGCGCGAGGCGGCCGGGGAGATGGCGAGGCAGAGGGCGGCCAGGGTGAGGCTGAGCTTGCGGATCATCGTTCCTCCGGTTTCGGGGTTCGGGTGATGGCCGGGGAGCATAAGGCACGGCCGCGGATCGAACCCCGCCCTTTCGGGTGGTAGGGTCGACCCGTGACCCTCCAGGGATGGATCAAGATGGCGCTCGCGGCCGGATTCGTGGCGCTCGGGGCCTCGCGGGCGGGCGGGGACCCGTACTCCACGTGGATGGTGACCGGTCTCCTCCTCTCCGCCGCGGGGGACGCGTTCCTGCTCTCCGACTCCCGGCCCCGGTTCCTGGCCGGGCTCTCGGCCTTCCTCCTCGCCCACCTGGCCTACGCCGCCGCCTTCGCGCCCCTCTCGAAACCGTCCCCGCCGGCGCTCGCCGTGGTCGTGCTCTCGACGGCCGCGGTCCTCCGCTGGCTCTGGCCTCGGCTCGGATCGATGCGCGGGCCGGTGGTGGCGTACGCGTCGGTCATCGGCCTCATGCTCTGGCTCGCCTCCGGCACCGGCCGTCCGGTGGTCCTGCTGGGGGCGCTCCTCTTCTGGCTGTCCGACCTGCTCGTCGCGAAGCGGCGCTTCGACCCGCGCTCCCGGCTCGACCGCGCCGTGGGCTGGCCGCTCTACTTCGCCGGCCAGTACCTGCTCGCGCTGTCCCTGGGCCGGTGACGGCTCCGGATCGTTCCTACGACGGCGGGTAGCGCGCCCAGGCGCCGCACTGTCCCCCGGCGCACGGGACGCTCCCGGCGCCGAAGTGGCGGTGCAGGTCGTCGGCCACCTGCTCGATGACGTCGCGCAGCTCGAGCCGCTCGAGCCAGCGGCGCGGGATGGCCAGCTCGCCGAGCGTCACGCCGAGCAGCGACCCGGCGATGGCGCCGGTGGAGTCGCTGTCGCCGGAGTGGTTCACCGCCAGCAGGACCCCGTGCTCGAATCCCTCGGCGGCGAGCGCCGCGTAGAGCCCGATGGCGAGCGCTTCCTCGGCCACCCATCCCTGGCCCAGCGAGGCGACGTCGGCCGCCGTGCCGCGCGGCGCGCGGGAGAGCCAGAGCGCCCTTTCGACCGCCGCCGCGGTCTCCTCGTGCCCCGGGTGGCGGCGCAGGACGTCGAGCGCGCCCACCGCCCCCTCGTCCAGGGTGGCCCCGTCGGCCACGTCGTGGACCAGCTGGGCCAGGTACCCCGCCGCGAGCCACCCGGTGGGATGACCGTGGGTGATGGCGGCGAGCTCGCAGCCGGTCCGGAAGGGCTGGCCCGGGGCGAAGCCGGCCGGCGCGATCCGCATGACGCCGCCGCAGCCCTTGCCGTCGTTGATGGGCGCCTCGGGCGTCCCCATGCGCCCCTTGCGCAACGCCGACAGGCAGGTGTTCCCGGGTCCGCGCACCGCGTGCATGCCGCGGACGCGCACGAGCCAGCCCTCCTCGTCCGGCACCCCGCGCCGCTGGACCACGTCGCCCTGGGTCTCCAGCCATCGCAGGTAGGCGTGCCACGCGACCTCGGCCACGCTCGCGCCGGGGGCGCGGTGGCGCAGGTGCTCGGCGCGCAGCAGCGCCTCGGCGGTGAACAGGGTCATCTGGGTGTCGTCGGTGATGGCGCCGAGCCGGCCGTAGGCCATGGCCAGGTCGCCCACCCCGGCCGGGCCGAACTCGGCCCGGATGTCGTCGATGGACTTGAACTCGACCGGGGCGCCGAGCGCGTCGCCCACCGCGCCGCCGAGCAGGCAACCCCGGAAGCTGGCCCGCGTCCTCGCGCCCCGCACCCGCCTCGTCTCGCCCGCCATCGCGCCCCTCCCGGGCGGCCCCTCCGCCGCCCCGGGCATTCTGGCACACCCGCACCCACACGGCTCCGGCGCCGGGGTCGCCAACCGTTTTTCACTCGTGGTCGCGTATGGATCGCCGGCCGACCCGCACCCACATGGGCGCACGGAGGTGCACGATTCCCCGCATGAACACAGGGTTTCACGCGCAACCCGGGTTGCGCCGACCCCTCCACCCGAGCATGGATGGCGAGACGCAAGCCCGCGCCGGACGCGGGCTTGCGGGCCTGGCTCGATGGCGCGACGGATGCTCCTCGAGGTGATCATGACGACCCCGACGATCGCAATCACCGTACTCGTGGCGCTGCTCTCCGGTCAGAGCGCTTCCGACCGGGAGGCCTACGCGATCTACCAGGCGAAGCTGGCGAAGCTCACGGCCCCGGCCGTGACCACGGCGACCGACGCCGGCGCCGCCCCCGCCGGGTCGAGCACGGCCGCTGCGGCCTCTCCGGCCGGGTGCATCCTGGTCCGCGGCGCGGGGAACACCGCCACCACGGCCGACTGCACCGCCTGCCACGCCACCTACCAGTCCGCCCACTCCCACCCGGTGGACGTCTACCAGGACGCCGGGCGCTCCCGCTCGCTCCGCCCCGCGGCGGAGGTGGTGCGGCGCGGCGTCTTCCTCGCCGACGGGAAGGTGACCTGCCTCTCCTGCCACGACGGGAACTCGACGTGGAAGTACAAGCTGGCGCTGCCGCCCGACGCGCCGGCGCGACCCCGGGTGAAATCGGGCGACCCGACGACCTACGAGCCCGGGCTGGTGGTCCGGACCGCGGCGACGACGATGCCGTCCGGCAGCGACGTGAGCCCCACGCCGCTCTGCAAGGCCTGCCACGGCTTCGACTGAGGCGGGCTTCCGCCGGGGACCGGTCGGCGCTAGGTTGCTGCCCTCGAGGAGGGGCGGCTCCGCGGCGGCATGGAACGAGCGACGAGGCGCGATTCATCGCCGGTGGCGACCGGTGGCCGGTCACGCCCCTTCCCGTCGGGGACGGTGGCCGCGCTCGTGGTGGCCGCGGTGGCGCTCGCCGTCCACCTACCCGCGCTCGGCGGGGGCTTCGTCTTCGACGACGTCGACAACGTGATCCGGAATCCGTGGGTCCGCGATCCGGGCCGCCTCGGCGAGGCCTTCACCCACCACATGGCGGCGTTCCTCCCGGGCGCGTCGACGAGCTACTACCGTCCCTTCCTGCACGTGCTGCTCGCGGGAGCGCACGCCGTCTCCGGCCTCGATCCGCGCGGATACCACCTGCTGCTCGTGCTGCTCCACGCCCTCGCCTGCCTGGGGGTGCTCGCTCTCCTCGTCCGCATGGTTGCCGTGGACGACCCCGGCGCATCCCCGGCGGCGCGGGCCACCGCGGCCGGCGTCGGGGCCGTGCTCTTCGCGGTCCACCCGGTGCACGTCGAGGCGGTGGCCTGGGTCTCCGGCGTCGTGGACCTCTCCGCCTCCCTGCTCTCGGTCGGCACGCTGCTCGCGCTCACCTCCCGGCGGGCCGGGGTGCGGATCGGTCTCGGCCCGCTGGCCTTCCTGCTCGCGCTGCTCGCCAAGGAGCCGGCCGTGACGATCCTGCCGGCGTGGCTGGCCTTCGCGATCGCGTCGGGCGAGGCGTCGGACCGGGCGCGGCGCCGGACGTTCGTGGCCGCCGCCGCCGGGATGGCCGCCGCGCTCGTGCTGTACCTGGCGCTGCGCGTGGCCGCGCTCGGCGGCCTCATGGCCGGGGGAGCGAACCGGGTGGCGGTGGGCCCGGTCGACGGCCTGCTCACCGCGCTCTCGCTCGCCGGCCGCTACGCGGGGCTCCTGCTCGTGCCGGCCCCGCTCACCATCGTCCACGACGCACGGGTGGTGAAGACGCTGGCCGACCCGTGGGTGTGGGTCGGCGCCGCCTCGGCCCTGGCGCTCGGGTGGGCCGTGGGGCGCGCGCGCCGGAGGCCGGCCCGGCTCCTCGGCCTGTCGCTGCTCGTGCTGCCGCTCCTGCCGGCGCTCTGGGTCCCGGTGCTCGGCGAGGGACTCGTCGGGGAGCGCTACCTCTACCTGCCGTCGGTGGGGCTCGCGCTCCTCGTGGCGCTCAGCTGGAACGCGCTCCGGCTCCCGGGACGGACGCCTGCCGTCCGGGCGGCCGCCGGCGCCGTGGCGATCCTGCTGGCCGTCGCGGGTGCCGGGATCGGCCTGGCGCGGATCCGCGCCTGGCGCGACGACCGCGCGCTCTGGAGCTCGGCCGTACGGGCCTCTCCCGGGAGCGCCGCGGCCCACGAGGGGCTGGGGTTCGCGCTGCTCTCCGCGGGCGACCCGGCGGGAGCGGCGCAGAGCCTGGAGCGCGCCATCCGGCTCGACCCCGGGAGGTGCGACGCGCGGACCAACCTGGCCTCCGCGCTCCTCGCGCTGGGCCGAACCGACGAGGCGATGGAGCAGGCGCGCGCCGTCCTCGCCGCGTCGCCGCGCCGGGCCGAGGCGCACGCCGTCCTGGCCCGCGCCCTGCTCGACCGGGGCGACGTCGCGGCTGCCCGGGACGCCTACGCCCGTGCGGTGGAGATCGACCCGCGCGTGGCGGCCTTCCACAACGGGCTCGCCATCGCCGCGGCCCGGACGGGCGACCTCGCCACGGCGGAGCTCCATTTCCGCGAGGCGTTGCGGCTCGACCCGGGGCGGCAGGACTACGCCCGCAACCTGGAGGCGCTGCTCCGGATGCGGGGCGGGCGCGGCCCGTAGCCGGGCGGACCGGAGCCGGAATGGAAACGGGAGAGAGTCCCGGCCGTCCTCCGGAACCCTCTCCCCCTGCGACCGCGGACGCCCCTAGGGAGGACGCCCGCAGCATCTCGATGGTTCAGGCCCCGCGCAGCCGCCGTCGCCCGGTGGCGCGCACCGGCACCGGGGCCGCCGCCCGGGTCGTCCGCGCGGCCCGGAGAGCCGCCGCGAGGGCGATGATGCCGGCTGCCAGCGACAGGGACAGTGTCGTCACGATGGCCACCTCCGGCGCCGGCGAGCTGCGTGGGCCTCGACCACCGGTGAAGCAAGGGCGGGGCCAGGATCCGGGTCCGGGCCGCGAGGTGCACCACCAGTGCAAGGCGGCGGGATCGCGGGGGATCGGAGCGCGGGCCCTCCCGGGACCCGGCCGGACGCCGGCCGGCCCGCCGACCCTGGGTGCGCACCGCCTCCGCCCGGCCCCGCCGCCGGCCATCGTGGGCCCGGATTGTGGTACCCTGCAGGGTCCGGCCCGGTTGGGGTCGGCAGACTCGATTCCGGAGAGAAAATGAGCACGAAGAAGCTCCGCGTGGGCGTCCTGGGCGCCACCGGCATGGTCGGACAGCGGTTCCTGTCGCTCCTCGAGAACCACCCCTGGTACGAGGTGGCCGTGGTCGCGGCCAGCGCGAACTCGGCCGGGCAGAGGTACGCCGACGCCGTGAAGGGTCGCTGGGCGCTCGCCAAGCCCCCGCCGGCCACCTTCGCGGGCATGACGGTGCAGAACGCCTCCGACGTGGCGAGAATCGCCGGGCAGGTCGACTTCGTCTTCTGCGCCGTGGACATGACGAAGGAGGAGACGGCGAAGCTCGAGGAGGACTACGCCCGCGCCGAGACCCCGGTGGTCTCCAACAACTCGGCCCACCGCGGGACGCCCGACGTCCCCATGATGGTCCCCGAGGTGAACCCCGAGCACGCGTCGGTCATCGAGGCCCAGCGCCGGCGGCTGGGCACGCGGCGCGGATTCGTGGCGGTGAAGCCCAACTGCTCGCTGCAGAGCTACGTTCCGGCCGTCCACCCGCTCATGAGGTTCGGCCCGAAGCGCATCGCGGTGTGCACCTACCAGGCCATCAGCGGCGCCGGGAAGACCTTCGAGACCTGGCCGGAGATGGTGGACAACCTCATCCCCTTCATCAAGGGGGAGGAGGAGAAGTCGGAGAAGGAGCCCATGAAGATCTGGGGCTCGCAGAAGGACGGCAAGATCGTGGCCGCCACCGAGCCGGTCATCTCCGCCCAGTGCATCCGCGTCCCGGCCTCCGACGGCCACATGGCGGCCGTCTTCCTGCAGCTCGAGAAGAAGGCGTCGAAGGAGGAGATCGTCGGCCTGTGGCGCGAGTTCCAGGGCAAGCCCCAGAAGCTCGACCTGCCCAGCGCGCCGAAGCCCTTCCTCACCTACTTCGAGGAGGAGAACCGGCCCCAGACGAAGCTGGATCGCGACGCCGGCAACGGCATGGGCGTGACCATCGGCCGGCTGCGCCCGGACACCCTCTTCGACTGGCGGTTCGTGGCCCTCTCGCACAACACCGTCCGCGGGGCCGCGGGCGGCGCGGTGCTCACCGCGGAGCTGCTCTCGAAGGAGGGCTGGCTGGAGGCGAAGTAGGCCCGGCCGGTCGGGCGCCCGCCGGAGCGGAGGCGGGCGCCTCCCCGGGCTGCGGCTCGGGGGGCGGCGGGGGGACGATCTCCACCCGGACCACGGCCACCCCGCGGTTCGCCGCCTGCGCGACGTAGATCTTGCCGTTCCCGGCCGCGACGTCGGCGGGGGAGATGAAGTTGTCCGGCCCGTCGCCGCGGTAGCCGAACTCGCCCAGGAAGTTCAGGTCGGGGTCGAAGACCATGACCACGGACCGGAGGATGTCGGTGAGGTAGTAGTAGCCCTTCTCGTCGGCGTCCATCTTCCCGATGATGTTGAACTTGCCGGGGGTGCTGCCGCGCTGCCCGAAGGTCCGCGCCGTTCCGTCGGGCGAGAGGACGGCCACCTTGAAGGCGAGCGGCATGGTGAGCAGGATCCGGCCGGCCGGATCCACGCCCATGCCGCGGAAGCTGGCCGCGTCGGCCCCCTTCTCGTCGAGCTGGAGGATCTTCACGAGGTCGTGGTGGGCGATCACCTGGCCGGCGCCGTCGGCCACCACCACCCGGAGCGATCCCGACGACGCCAGGTAGATCTTGCCGTCCCGGTAGGCGAGCAGGTCGGGCCGGAAGTCCTCCCAGCCCGTCCGGAGCCCTTTCAGCTCGAAGGGGCCGACCGCCTCGCCCCGGTAGTCGCAGAGGGTGAGCTTCCACTTCCCCTCGACCACCGTCAGGACGAGCTGGTCGCCGTCGTCGAGGGCCACCGCCGCCAGCACCACCCCCAGGCTCCCGTCGGTGCCGTACTCGTAGACCTGCATTCCCACCCGGTTGAAGATCCCCACCACGCCACCCGCGGTGGCGAGGACCTCGTCCCGCTTGCGGTCGTAGGAGAGCTGGGCCCAGAGCGACCGGACCGGACCGGTGAAGTCGGACAGGCTGTAGAGGAAGGACGGCCGGACCGTGGGCAGGGCCGGGTCGGCCGCCAGCGCAAGCGAGAGCAGGATGGGGAGCGGGCTCACGTCACCTCTTCATCGCGAAGACCTGCACGCGGTTGTTCTGGCGATCGGCCACGAAGAGGTCCCCCTCCGCGCCCAGGCAGATCTGCCCGGGGTAGAGCAGGTTCCCGTCGTTGGAGCCGAGCGACAGCTCGCGCCCCTGGAAGGCGCCGTCGATGCCGAGGGTGACGATGCCCATGCCGTTCTGGTCCACGAGGAAGATGCGGCCGCGCCCGACCGCCAGGTAGGCGGGGAAGCTCATGCGGTCCTTCATGGGCTTGGTGATGGGCTGGAAGGCGCCGGCGCCCTTCTCGGCCGCGTAGATCGTGGCGTGGGCGGCGTCGACCACGAAGATCTTCCCGGTGGCGTCCACGTCGAGGTCGGTGAACTCGCCGTCGGCCGGCAGGGGGATCTCCCGGGTGACCTTGCCGCCCGGGTCCAGCACGAGCACGCGCCGCGCCGCCAGGTCGACGAGGTACACGTTGTCGGCCGCGTCGAGCTTGAAGCTTCCCGGGACGACGGCCGTCGTGTCTCCCACCCCGCTCACCTCGAGCCACCCGGCGAAGGCGCGGTCCACGCCCACCCGGCCGATCTTGCGCGCCTTGCGGTCGAGGACCAGGAGATCGCCCTTGCGGTCGAGCTGGAGGCGCGTGGGGTGCGCGAGCTGCGGGAGCTTGAGCGGCTGCCCGCCGTCGAGGACGCCGTCCTTCCAGGAGAAGAGGAGCAGCCGGGCGTTGCCGGTGTCGGCGACGACGAGCGCACCGCCCTCGCTGCAGGCCACGCCCTCGGGCGCCCGGAGCGCGACCTCCTTCTCGTCGACGTAGATGGCCTTCTCGAAGCGGAGCGCCGCCCCCTGCGCGCCTGCGGCGGCGGGGAGGAGCAGCGCGAGGACCACGGCCACGAACGGGATCTTCCAGGTCACGGCGCTCACCTCTTGA
This sequence comes from Anaeromyxobacteraceae bacterium, assembly GCA_037443385.1. GTDB lineage: Bacteria > Myxococcota > Myxococcia > Myxococcales > Anaeromyxobacteraceae > CAIOAK01. The sequence goes on along the minus strand of JBBIOL010000035.1, from coordinate 14,212 downwards.
GATTCTCGTGGCACTTCGTGCACAGGTCGCTCGTCTTCGTGTACGGCATCATGTGCGGGTACTCGGTGCCGTGCGCGCGGTGGCAGGAGAGGCAGTCGAGCGTGAGGTTCTTGTTCCGCGGGTCCTTGCGCGTGTCGCCGATGGGGTGGGTGGAGTGCTTCTGCCACTCGTGGCACTTGGCGCAGAGCTCGATCCGGCTCGGGTTCTGGAACATGAGCGAGGCGTCGGAGGAGTGCGGGTCGTGGCAGGCGGCGCAGTCGCCGTCCTTCACCGGCTGGTGCTTCGTGGGAGAGACCTCCTGCCGGCGGATGGTGTCGGCGTGGCACTCGCCGCAGACCACCACCATGTTGCCCTTCACCAGGCCGGGCTTCGACGAGGCGTGCGGGGTGTGGCAGGCGAGGCAGCTGCCCTCGGCCACCGGCTGGTGGATCCGGGACCGGGCCTGGATCTGGCTCATCTTCTGCCCGTGGCAGCCCTTGCAGAGCGCCGCCCCCACCTGCCGGGTCTTGAAGCGGTTGGGCGAGCCGGGCGGCTCGTGGCACATGGTGCACATGCCCTTCGCCACCGGCGGGTGGACCCGGTCCTTCAGCATGCCCCGGGCGTTCGAGCCGTGCGGGTCGTGGCAGCTCGTGCAGCGCGACTTGCCGACCGGGTAGCTCACGTGCTGCTTCAGGAAGATGGGGGTCTCGGTCTTGTGGCAGTTCACGCACAGGCCGGGCACGTCGGCCTTGAGCAGCGCCCCGCCCTTCGCCGACGCGTGCGGCTCGTGGCAGGTGGAGCATCCCTGCGCCACCGGCTTGTGCTTGAAGCGGGCCTTGGCCGCACCGTCGACGACGCCCTTGTGGCAGCTCCCGCACAGCTCGGCGGCGGGCTTCACCAGGTTGAACTTGTTGGCCGACGCGTGCGGGTCGTGGCAGCCGGCGCACTGCTGCTCGGCCACCGGCTTGTGGACGCTGCGGGCACCCTTCGGCACCACGTCGTGACAGGTGGCGCAGATCTCCTTCTGGGCGGCCGCGAGCAGCTTCCCGTGGTTCGACGCGTGGGGGTTGTGGCAGCCCACGCAGTCGCGCGACTTCACCGGCGTGTGCACCGAAGCCTTCTTGAGCTTCTCCTCGAAGTCGCCGTGGCACTCGAGGCACACCGCCCCGTTCGCCCCGGGGCGCAGCTTGTGGTTGGGCGAGGCCCAGGCCGGGCGGGCGGCGAGCGCGAGCAGCAGGACCGGGAGGACGACGCGGCGCATGGCTACTTCCCTCCCGAGACGTGGCAGGAGTCGCAGGCGCGCCCGGCGAAGGGCGGGTGGACCACCGGCTTGAAGAACTTCGGGTCCTTGGAGGAGTGCGGGTCGTGGCAGCTGGCGCACGCGATCCCCTTCGGGTCGATGGCGAAGTGGGCCACCGTGAAGGACTTCGCCTTCACGTCGTGGCACTGCTCGCACAGCTCGTGGACCGGGTGCACGAGGAGCTTCTCGTTCGCCGCGTCGTGGGGCTGGTGGCAGGTGAAGCAGTCCTCGGCCGGGGAGTGGACCTTCTCCTTCGCCATGCGGTCCCGCATGTCCTGGTGGCAGGCCACGCAGACGTCGGGGGTCTTGGCGAGGAGCAGCTTCTTCAGGCCGGCCTTGTGCGGGTTGTGGCACCGGCCACAGTCCCCCACCGCGAACGGGGCGTGGGTGGACTTCGCCCCGGCGCTGCCCTTCACGTCCTTCGCGTGGCAGCGGCCGCAGGTCGTCTTCTGGTCGGCCTTCAGCATGCCGCGCTCGTTCGATGCGTGGGCGTCGTGGCAGTCGAGGCACTTGCCGTCGGCGAACGGCTTGTGGTTCGCCGTCTCCGACGGCTTCATGAGGTCGGCGTGGCACGTCTTGCAGAGCGCCGACCCGGTCGCCTTGAGGAGCCTGGGCTCGTCCGACCCGTGGGCCAGGTGGCAGGGGCTGCACTTCCCCTCCAGAACCGGCTTGTGGGTGTGGCTCTTCGTGAAGCGGGCCTCGGCGTCGCTGTGGCAGCCGAAGCAGACCTTGTCCTGGCGTGCGGTGGTCATGCCCGCCCAGGCCGAGCCGTGCGGGTCGTGGCAGGTGGTGCAGTCGTTGCCCTGGAAGGGCGCGTGCTGGACCTTGCGCTTGCTCGCCTCGGTCACCTTGGCGTGGCAGGAGAGGCACTGCGCGGCCGCCTCCTTGCGGAGCATCTTCTTCTGCGGGGCGTTGTGGGGCGCGTGGCAGGAGGTGCACCCGGAGCCGGAGGTGACGGCCTTGTGCGGGACGCTCTTCTTCTCGGCCTGGGCCGCGTGGCACCCGGCGCAGAGCTCGTTCCCCGGCGAGAGGGTGAGCTTCGCCGCGCCCGACGCGTGCGGATCGTGGCAGGAGAGGCACTCGCCGCCCTTCACCGGCGCGTGCTGGACCTTGCCCCCGCCGTCGAGCCCGGCCACGTCGTGGCAGTTCGCGCAGAGCTTCCCGCCCTCCTCCTGCAGGGCGAAGGGCTTCGCCGAGCCGGGCGGGACGTGGCAGGAGTCGCATCCGCCGCCCGCCACCGGGGCGTGCAGCGACTGCTTGAGCAGCCGGGGCTGGGACGACGAGTGCGGGTCGTGGCAGGCGGTGCAGCCCTTCACCGGGTACTTGCCGTGGGCCTTCTCGAAGGCGCCGGAGCTGGTCGAGTGACAGTCGGCGCAGAGCTTCGCCGGGTCCACCTTGAGCAGGTTCTTCTTGTCCGAGGCGTGAGCCACGTGGCAGGCGAGGCAGCCGTCCTTCCCCAGCACCGCGTGGACCACCTTCTGCTGGAAGGGCTCCTTCTTGTGGCAGGCGTAGCAGGCCCCGGCGCCCTCCGCCTTCAGCATGTGCGGGGCGTTCGAGCCGTGGGCGTCGTGGCAGGCCAGGCACGAGCCGGTGCGCAGCACCTTGTGGACGTTCGGCTTGTCCATGCCGATCGTCTTCTTCTCGTGGCACTTGTAGCAGAAGGCGTTGCCGCTCTCCTTGAGGAGGAGCTTCGGGATGAGCCCGTGCCGGAGGTGGCACTCCTCGCACTTCCGGTCCTTCACCGCCGGGTGCGCGTACTTGAGGCCGGCGTACTTGTCGGCCTCCTTCCGGTGGCAGTCGAGGCACTCCTTCTGCTTGAACTTCTGGGCCCCGGCGCCCGACGGCAGAGCGACCGCGGCGACGACGACGGCCGCCGCCAGGAGGCTCCGGATGGTTCCCGCTCGAATCGCGTGCATGGCTCGCTCCGCCTCCCGGCCTAGCTGCCGATCCGCGCCAGGTAGATCTCGACGTTGCCGGCGGCGCGCAGCTTGTCGGCGTAGTCCTTCACCGCGGCCTTCATCTTCTCGTCGCGGACGGCGTTGGCGACCGCCTCGCGGACCTCGGCGTAGGGCTGGGCCTTGGGCGGGATGTTCTCCACCACGCGCACCACGAAGAACTCCTTCTCGGAGGGGGCGTAGATGCGGTAGTCGCCCGAGCTCGCGCCGGCGAGCGCCTTCTGCAGGCCCGCGGGCAGGGAGGAGGCGATGAGCACCTCGGCGACGTCGAGGGAGAGGCTGCGCTCCTCCGGCTTCACCTGGCCCTCGGCGTTGGCCCGCATCCACTGGAAGTCGGTCCCTCCCCGCAGGCGCTCCACCGCCGACTGCGCCCCCTTCGCGGTGGCGAAGTCGAGGGCCTCGAGCTTGTACATCTGCGGGTAGCTGTACTTCGACTTGTTCTTCTCGTAGGAGGCCATCGAGTCGGCCTCGGTCACCTTCACGCCGGGCGCGACCACGCGCTCCACGAAGAGGGAGAAGAGGATGGCGTTCCGGTAGTCCTCGGCGGCGCGACGCACCGCGGGGGTGTCCTCGAGCTTGCGGACCCGGGCCTCCTTCAGGAAGAGGCGCTCCATGAGCATCTTCTTGAAGGTGGTGTCCTTCTCCTTGTTGACCCGCTTCTGCTTGATGGGGTTGTCCACGCCGTGGAAGAAGGTGGTGGTGAGCTCCTTCGTGAGCTCGGCCACGGTGATGGGCTTCTCCCCCTGGATGGTGGCGATGGCGCGCGGGTCCTTGGCGAGCGCGGCGTAGCCCGGCTTCTTCGCCTCCCAGTCGAGCTTCTTGAGGAGCGCGGCGTCCACGCGGGCGTAGCGCTTCACGAGCTCGCCGTAGAAGCGCTCCAGCGCGAGCCGCTGCTGGCGGGCCAGCGAGGTCTCCCCGGCGATCTTCCGGGCCTTGGGGTCGTCCTGGAACCGGACGTCGTCCACCCGGAGGACCACCGCGCCGCCGTCCGGCATCACGACGGCGCCGGAGACGAATCCGGCCTTGGCGGACCGGAGCGCCTTCGCGATGGCCGGCTGCGCGTCCCGGGCGAAGATCCAGTCGGCCTTGCCCTCGCGCCCCTTCTTGTCGGCGACCGCCTTCCGCGTGAGCGCGTCGAAGTCACCGGTCTTCGCGGCGGCGGCGAAGGCCTTCCCGTCGGCGGGCTTCGCGAAGAGGACGCTCCGCACCTTCCACTCGCGCACCGCCTCCCGGTACATCTTCTCGACCTCGGCCGGGTCGGCCTTCACGTCCTTCGTGACCTCGGCCTCGAGCGCCACCCGGAGGAGCTGCCCCTCGTAGAGCGCGTAGGCCTCCCTGGCCTCGGGGAGGTCGCCGAGCCCCATGGTGCGGGCCTCCTCCAGGATGAGCCGGGCCTGGATGAGCCGGTCGAGCGCCGGGCCGACCTTCTGGTCGGCCCCGGTCTTCTCGCTCGTGCCCGCCTCGTCGCGGCTCTCGTGGGAGGCGGCCAGCACCTCGGAGAGGTCGATGAGCCGGATGACCTCGTCCCCTACCCGGGCGACGGGGCAGGCCGCCGAGTCGTCTCCGAACAGCGGGACCTGCACCAGGCCGGCGACCGCCTTCGCGCCCTTGCAGTCGGCCGGCACCGGGGCCACCGACGGCTTCAGGTAGGCGTACATGCCCGCCGGCTGCGCGGCCGGGGCGGGGGCGGTTCCGAGGAGCACTGCGGCGACGATGGCACTCGATGTCATGGCGGTTTCCTTGCCTACACGAGCCGTGCCGGCCGACGGGCGGCCGGGACGGCGAGGATCACGGAAGATTCACGGGGTTCCCACCCCTCCCGCTGCGCGGGAATCGTCGGCTGGCGCACTCCTTGCGCCGGAGGGAGGCCCGGAGGGCGCGGGTGCGGGGCGGTCGCCCGCCATCCTGCCGGCGATCCCGCGGGAGACGCCGCACGCCAGCTCGGCCGCGGTGGAGACCCGCCCGATGCCCCAGAAGAAGACCCCGTCATCGCCCCGCGAGCGGGAGCTGGACCACCAGAGGACGTCGCCGGTGCGGCCATCGATGGCCTGCACGCCGAGCTCGACCTGGGGCGGCCCGGATTGCGCCGGAGGATCCTGGAAGTCGCGCACGAAGCCGGCCAGCAGCACGTCGGCGCCGAGGGCCTCGCCCATGACCCGGGCCGCGTCGAGGGAGGCGCCGCCCTCGACGATGATCCGCCCGGCGAGCATCCGCTCGCGCACGTTGCCCGGTTCCACGACCTTGAACTGACCGGTGGCGACGAGCTCCCGGAGCACCTGGAGCTCGAAGGCCTCGCCGGCGTTCCGGCGCGTGGTCTGGTTCACGAAGGGGAGCACCGCCACCGTGCGCAGCCCGGCGACGTCGAGCTTCCGCGAGCGGTAGGCGATGCGGGGACGGATGGCGTCGCACCCGGGGCGGGGCGCGCCCTTCCCGTCCAGCCATTCGGAGAGCGAGCCTGCGAGGTCGGAGAGCACCTGCCCCTGGAGCGCGCCGATGCTCGAGACGATGCCCTGGCTGAACCAGCCCGGGTAATCGGCGCCGCCCCGGGCCACCCCGTCCTCCCAGAGGATGGCGGGCGGGTCGGCAGCGGAGACGAGGCGCCCGTCCACGGCGAGCCGGGGCGGGTAGGCCGGGTCGTCGAGGAGCACGGTGGGGATGAAGACCGCCTCGACGCCGAGCCCGTCCCGGACCGCCGCCGCCGACTCGCGGTCGAGGCCGCCGGTGTAGCGGATGCGACGTGCCGCCAGCGCGCGCCGGACGGCGTCGCCGGCGACCACCTCGACCCCGCGCGCGCGGAGCGCGAGCTCGAGCCCCTGCTCCAGTTCCTTCACGCGGGCCGGGCGGCCCGAGGCGTTCTGCGGCGGGTAGAGCGCGACCCGCAGCCGGGTGGGCGGCGGGGCGGCCCCGGTCGCGTCCGGGATGGCGGTACGCGAGGCTCCGCCGCAGCCCGTCGCGGAGAGCGCGAGGGCTAGCGAGGCGAGGGCGGCGACGCGCCTACCGGAAGAGCTGCTTGAGGAGGTCATCGCACGCCTGCTCGGTGACGTCGTTCACCGGGTCCCCTCCGGCCGTGCCGAGGAGCCGCGAGCCCCAGGAGAGGCCGCCCTTCGTGGAGGTGCCGCTCCAGACCACCTTCCCGGTACCGGCCTCGAACATCTGAGCGGACAGCGAGACCACGTTGGCCGTGGACGAGCCGCCCCGGACCTCCCCGTACTCCTTCACCACCCCGGTGATCACCGCCTCGGCCTTGAGCATGCCGCCGATCTTCACGATCTCGTCGGCGCTGGGTGCCGTCGGGTTCTGGATGGAGAGCCGGGCGAGCGCCCGGTTCATCTCCCCGGGCGGGATGACGTAGGCGGCCTCGCTGGCGAGCAGCATGTTGGAGAAGACGTCGCGCACCCGCTCGGCGGCCAGGTTGTCGCGGGTCAGGTTCGCGAAGGGGAGCACCGCGATGGCCCGGATGGAGCCGAAGTCCATGTTCTTGTTCTGGTAGGACTTGTGGCTCGCGCACCCGGTCGCCGACGCCACGAGGGCGGCGAGGAGGAGCGGGGTCGATCGACGAAGCAGGCGGTTCATGGTGCGGCCTCCCGGTGGAGGGATCGGGTTTCAGAGCAGGATGATGAGGCTCGCGAGCCCCTGCTGCGAGTGGGTCTCGAGCACGGGGCTCACGGTGTCCGTCATCGTGTAGGTGCCGTTCAGGTACACGCCCGGGCGGATGGTCCAGCGGATCCCCGGGGAGAGGAACTGGGTGGACACCTGGGTGGCGGTGTCGAAGTTGCGGGTGTACGCGAAGGTGAACTGGAGGTCGCCCTGCAGCGGCGAGTAGTTCACCTGGACGGTCCCGAAGAACGTGGGCGTGGCGCCCAGGATGAGCCAGGTGCCGGTGAGCGAGGCGGAGAGCGCCGGCAGCGGGGTGGTGACCAGCGTGGCGTTGAGCCGCGAGCTGCGGTCGGAGGCGTCCGGGAGGAACCCGCCGGTGAGCCAGGAGGTCGTGTAGGTGTATCCCAGGGTGAAGTTGAGCCACGGGTTCGGCACCAGCCCGAGCGACAGGTTGGCGGTGCCCGAGTTGGTGGCCCGCTGGTTCTGGTCGAGCCCGTTCGAGCCGGAGAGGGTGGCCTGCAGGTTCACCCCCTCGTAGAGGTCGGCGCGGCCGAAGAGGGTCACCGACTGCAGGGAGGTGCTGGCCGGCACCGGCGGGTCGATGGCCCGATCGGTGAACTGGTTCACCTGCCCGCTGTAGCTGAGCGCGCCGTACAGGGTGGAGAAGGGCCGGGCGATGAGCGAGGCGCTCCACTGCCACTGCCCCTCGTGGCCGTTGCCGGCGTCGGCGTCGTTGCGGGCCACGCGCGAGGTCACGGTCCAGGTGCGGGAGAGGCGCGCGTTCAGCGTGAGCCCGTTCACGAAGGAGTAGGTCCGGATGCCCGACTGGAAGAGCCGGTTGTAGTTGATGGTGAAGTCGTAGTCGAGGTTCGGCGCGCGCAGGATCCCCGCCTTGAGCGTGCCGTTCGCCTGCACGGAGTACTGCGTGGTGCGGGGGGGCAGGCTCGACGAGGAGACGGCCCGGTACACCTGCATCTCGGTGACCAGGATGTCCTGGTACACGCGGTCGTTCGTGACCCCCACCGGCAGCGGCGTGGTCACCACCTTGAGGTAGCGGGCCGAGGTCTCCGGGATGGGGATCTCGAACCGGGCGTTGAAGGCGCCGAAGACCACCGGGCCGGCGAGCGGCACCTGGGTCCAGCGCAGGTTGTCGGAGCTCGCCCAGGCGGTGATGGAGTTCCGGAACGCCGCCACCACCTCGACGGGAAGCGGCTTGTCCACCCAGAGGTAGACCATGTTCACCGGAGTCACCGCGTCGGCGAAGCCCACCCCCAGGTCACGCGGGTTGCGATCGCCCGAGTTGGAGGGGCCGAAGCCGATGTTGATGCCGGTGGTGGCGAGCAGGTTGCCGTCGATGAGCGCCGCGTTCGGCACCAGCGTGTCGTCGGCGGGCGTGGCCGGGAAGACCTCCACCAGCGTGAGCCCCTGGATGGGGAACTGCTGCTGCAGGACGGTGGCCGCCGAGCCGGAGGCGTCCACGGTGAGCGAGCGGGACTGCGCGATCGCGTTCGCGTAGATGGAGAGCCGGTTCCCGAAGAAGCTGTCCCCGTAGTTGGCCTGGGCCATGTTGTTCAGCGCCGACGAGGTGACCTCCGAGATCAGGTCCTGGTTCTGGATCCAGTTCAGGTAGTAGCGGAGGTCGAGCCCCTGGACGGAGTAGCGGAGCCCGGCGAGCCCGGACCAGATCACGTTGTCGCTGCTCTGGAGGAGGACGTCGTAGGCGTGGGTGCGCGTGAGGCGCAGCTCCACGAGCGGGAGCTCCTGCGGCCTCCAGGTGGCGTAGCCGCCCGCGACCTCGCTGGCCCGGGAGACGTCGAGCAAGGTCCCCCACTGCCGGTTGTAGTCGTACTGGAGTCCGGCGGTGAGGACCGGCGTGGAGTAGTTGAGCCGCCCCGAGGCCACCACGGTGGGCTGGTCGAAGTTGAGCGGGATGCCGTTCGTGCTCGTCCAGTTGGAGGTGTCGATGAAGTTGCCCGAGGCGGAGAGGACCAGGTTTCGGGCCAGGTCGAGGTCCACCGCCAGCCGGTAGTTCTGCAGCAGCGCCTGCCGGTAGGTCTTCGATTCCTGGGCCGACGAGTCGACGATCCGGGTGACGTCGTAGAGGTAGCCGGGCTCGAGGTACAGGGTGTAGTTCGAGCCCCAGGCCGGCGCCGAGGCGAGAGCGAGGACGAGCGCCGCCGCCGCCCGCAGGGCGTGGGTGCGGCGTCGAACGGAGGGCGTCCTGGCGCGCGCCCCTCTCGCGCGGATGACCATGCGAGCGCTTTCCGCCTACACAACCCGTGCCTACCCGGCCCTGTGCGGATGCCGTCGAAATCACTACACTTTTTCGGTGACGAGGGCGCGCCTCCTGCGCACCCCGCCCGGGGCTGCGCATAACCTGCGGGGAGCGCTTTCCGTTCCTTCCGGCGATCAGTTCCGGGCGCCGCTCACCGTGACCTGGTAGGGGGAGGCGCCGACCTCGAAGCTCCCCACCACGTTGCGGCTCGTGAGGTCGAAGACGACCACCTGGCGACGCTCCGGGACGAGCACGAAGAGGGTGTTGTCCACGTCGTCGATGGCCATGAAGCTGGCCGGATCGGGGACCTCGAAGTCGTCGATGGCGAGGAACTGGGAGGGCTCGTAGACGTACACGCGCCCCTCGTCCCGCTTGCCCAGGTAGATCTGGTCGGTGCGGTTGTCCACCTTGAGCGCGCTCGAGCCGAGGCCCACGTGGACCTGGCGCACCAGCGCGAGGTCGGGGAGCGAGTAGACGCCGAGGAACGCCGAGCCGGCGCAGGCCAGGTAGAGGCGCGTGCCGGCGGCGTTCACCTGCGCCCAGAGCGGCTCGGGGTCGGTGGGGACGTTCGCCACCACCGCGCGCGCCGCGGTGTCGATGGCGGTGAGGGTGTTCGAGCGGCGGTTCAGCACGTAGGCCCGCGGCCGCGAGCGGTCGAGGGTCAGCGACCAGGGCTCCTCGCCCACCGGGACCCGCGCGATCTCCTGGGTGGAGGCCGCGTCCACGAAGCTCGCCGACCGGGACCCGGAGTTGAGGACGAGCAGCTTCCCGTCGGCGAGCAGCGCCACGTCGCGGGGACGGTCGTTGCCGTTCATGGTGACCCGGCTCACGGTCCGGCCGGCCGCCACGTCCACGATGTCCACCGCGTCGTCCCCGGAGAGGGCCACGTAGAGCCGGTTCCCGCGCGGGTCGAGGGCCATGCCGCGCGGGTCGCGCCCGGTGGGGACCACGCCGGTCACGGTGCGGGCCCGCTTGTCGAAGACGGTGAGGCTGGTCGCGCCGGGGTTCGAGACGAAGCCGGCGAGCTGCCAGCTGGTCCGGGCCGGGACGGCCGCCCGGAAACGGGGATCGAAGTCGAGGTCGCGGGTGACGGAGGCCTCGCCGTCCAGGTCGAGCTCCAGGACCACCGCCTGCTTGCGGACGACGGTGAAGCTCCCGGGCACCGGGACCGGGGCCACCGGGAGCCGGAGGTCCACCTTCTTGCCGCTCCGCGTGGCGCTGGCCTTGGTGAAGCCGAGCGAGATCCCCCGGTAGTCTCCGGAGGGGAGGCGTCCGGTGGCGACGAGGAGCGACGTGCGCCCCTCCCCGGCCACCACCGCGGTGGCGAGCAGCGCGAGCGGCCGGTCCACGCCGTCGGCCGAGGTGGCGGCGGCGGAGGTGACGGTGAAGGAGAGGCGGGTGGCCTCTCCCGACCGCGGGCGCAGGTAGACGTAGACCTCGCCCCCGTCCTCGATGGGTTGCGGGACCGCCGCCGGGCGCGACTGGATGGCGCAGCCTGCGGCGAGGAGGAGCGTGGCGACCGCGACGGGGGAGCGCAAGGTGGACCTCCGCGTGAAAAAGCAGAAGGGGGACCGCGCGAGCGGCCCCCCTTCCTTAGCACGTGTGGCGGTGCGGCAGGACCTTCGTACGGACTAGTCCTTGCCGTGGCACTTGTTGCAGAGCGCCCGCTGGAAGGGGGCGATCGAGGTGCCGGTGGTGCCGACCGAGCGGTTGTAGTAGGCGGCCTTCAGCTGGGCGTCCACGAGCCCACCGGTGGCGTTGTACGCGGTCTCGGTCGTCACGATGCCGTTCGTGCCGAAGCGGGTCATGCTGTCGAAGCCCGAGGCGTGGGCGCGGTGGCAGGAGAGGCACATCACGTTGTTCGAGGTCTTCGCCACGAAGATGTCGGCGGTGGTGGCGGCCGGGTCGACCGCGTTGGCGGCGCCGGAGGCGAGGCCCACGCCGGCGGTGGCGGTGATGTTGTTCGTGCCGACCTCGAAGGGAACGAGCGAGCTGTAGCGGTTCGTGCCCGTCAGGTTGCCGGTGGCGATGTAGCTGTTGTAGATGCCCACCTGCACCGCGCCGAGCTTGGCGCCGTTGCCGGCCGGGTGGCGGAGGCCGGGGGTGCCGCCCGTGTAGCTGTCCATGTGGATGTCGGTGTGGCAGTTCTGGCACCACTCGGACATGCCCTGGCCGTAGGCGACGCGGGTCTCGCCGGTGGCCTCGTCGGTGTTGTAGGTCTTCGGGGCGACGGCGGCGGGCGGGTCGTTCACGAACGGGTACCCGGGGTTGCCGGCCGGGGCGTAGCCCTTGCCGCCGAGGATGCGGTAGACGCCGACGGCGTAGTCGGCCGAGGGAGCGGCCGTGCCGCCGGTGGTCGTCACGGCGCCGTAGGAGCCGGAGGCGACGATGGGCTTGAGCGCGGCCGGGGTGCTCGGGCCGACCACGGTCGGGTTGGCCGGGTCGCCGACGAGGCGGTAGCGGCCGTGCGGGTCGTGGCAGTTGGCGCAGGAGAAGCCGGCGATGCCCGTGCCGGTCTTGAACGTGCCGCCCGGGGCGGTGGTCAGCGTGTCCGCCGGGAACTGGGCCGCGAGGTCGGTGGCCTGGATGTTGTGGCCCTTGCGCGCGCCGCCGGTGGCGACCGAGGTCAGCCAGCCGAAGTCACCACCCGGGGTGAACTTGGCGGGGGAGGCGCCGCTCGCCGTGAGCGAGGCGACGATGTAGGAGCTCGTGCCGACCTTGCCGTGGCAGATGAGGCAGGTGGACGACTGGTCGCTCCCCTGGAGGAGGAACGAGTTGACCGTGTTGGTCCGGGGCGCGTAGGCCGAGGACGCCGACGTGGTCTTGGCCGCGCCGTTCGACGCGTTGTGCATGACGTGGCAGGACTCGCAGGAAGCGACGCCGCCGTCGTGGAAGGCGTACGCGCTGCCGCAGGCAAGCGCCATCGCCACTGCAAATGCGAGCTTCATGAACCTCATTGTCCCCTCACTTGGTTTTCGTTCAGGCGCCGCTCTCGCGGGTCCTGTGTGATTGCTCCTGGTGCTGCGCCCACCCGCTCCCGTCGAGGCTTTCTTCGCGACGCTCCGTGCCGACGACGTTGCTGCGCAGTTCCGCCTTAGCAAGCGAGGTGCCGAACCGTAGGATCGGAGCATGATTAGTGGTTTCAAATGGTTGAGGGATCAACATCGACCGGACGGAGAAGGATCCCTGGGGGTCTTCACCCAGATCGTGGGGCATCCCCCACACCCAACCACCGGATCGGGACGCAACCCTTGCGGGACGCCCCTTATGGGTAGGGGTCAGATCCGGGGGTGATCCTCGTCCCGGCGCGCTCCTGGATCGGGCGCCGTGCCGGCCCGGAGGCGGCTCAGGCCCGTGCGCGCACGCGCCACGCCACGAGGATGGCGATCGCGAGGAGTCCCATGGCCCCCACGCCTCCGCCGCCCGTGCTGCAACCGCCCCCGCTCGAGCCGGCCGGCGCGGATCCGGAGCACGTGACCGTGGCCGCCCCCGCCGGGTAGATGCCGCAGACCCCGCTCGTGTCGTCGGCGGTGAGCGTACGCCTCACCGTGCCGGACGTGGCGAGCGACGGGTTCATGATCCCGGAGGTGGGGTTGGGGCAGGCGTTGTACGGGGCCGGGTAGGCGCTCTCGCAGGTGTGGTCGAGGCCCAGCATGTGCCCGGCCTCGTGGGTGACGATGGTCCCCACGTCCACCGCGATGCAGCCGGCCTGGCCGTAGGGATCGCGGATGGTGCACGCCGGCGCCGGCGGGGAGAGGCAGGTCAGGTAGAAGCCGGTCGGGAGCCCGCTCGCGCCGCCGTTCGCCCCGTTCCAGCCGTTCACCTCCATGTCGGAGTCCACGATCTCGCCGGTGGAGGTGTTGAAGGTGGTGGTGGTGAGGGCGATGGTGCTCGACCCGTGCGAGGCGCCGTCCCAGCAGTTGTTGGCCGTCGCGCAGCCGTTCCCGGAGCAGCCGGCGGCGGCGCAGGTGCCGGAGCGGAAGATCACCCGGTTCTCGCCGTCGTTCGCGACCGCGGTCTGGGTGGTGCCGCCGCCGTTCACGAAGCGGAAGTCGGTGCAGGAGGGGCTCCAGGCCGGGAAGCTCTGGACGGCGAGGGCCTGCGCGGCCGCCGCGTCCTGGCAGGGCGCGGTGCCCGCCGAGGTGGCGTTCACCTTGTAGGTCACCTGGCGGGCGCCCCAGTAGATGCAGAGCCCCTGGTCGGGGTGGCCGGGGCTCGTGGTGGAGCGGACGAAGGCCGCCGCGGGAGCCGCCGCGACGAGGAGGCCGAGCGCCAGCGCGGCGCGGAGGGCGCGGCTCACGGCACGCTCCGGACGCGGCGCTCGAGCTCGGCGAGGCTCATGGCCTCGCTGCGCCGCTCGCCGGCGCGCACCTGCGTCGCGACGAAGTGGGTGCGCGCGGTGTCGGGACGGACCTCCGACCCCTCCACCGTGAACTTTCCCTGCCCCATCTCGCTCACCCGCCAGCCGTCGCGACCGGGCCTCGAGAGGAAGAGGACCACCTGCTCGCCGGCCGAGAACGTGGCGGCCCCGTCCACCCGCTGGCCGAGCTCGCCCACCACGCCGCCCGGCGTGACGACGGTGACCCGCGCCGGCGCCGCGCCGCGCAGGCTCGCAGCCACCTCGACCTCGGCGTAGGTCTGGATGCGCCCCTCGGTCCAGCGGGCGCTCGTGGAGAGCACGCGGCCCCGGACCACGGCGTCGGAGGTGCGGGCCAGGTCCTCCACCGAGACGGCCACCGCCTGCGCGCCGAGCGCCGGGGAGGCCGCTACGACCGCGGCGACGAGGGCGAGGAGCTTTCTCATGGGTTGGGTTCTATCCTGCCCTCGCGTGGACCGCCAACGGGCGCTTCCGGGACAACCCGGCGGATGCGGCGGACATTCCAGGGGATTCCTCCACGCCCCCTCCGTGACGGTGTGCTAGGTTGTGCCGCCGCCGGGTCATGCACGCTCCCACGAGACACGTCGCCCTCGCGATCCTCGCCGCCCTGCTCGCCCTGCCGGGCTGCCGCCGGGACGAGCCCGGGCCCCCGCCGCCACCCCCGCCGACGAACCCGAGGGCGCCCGCACTCGAGCCCGCGCCGGCGCCCGCAGCGGAGCCTCCGGCTC
>JBBIOL010000034.1:0-32546 GCA_037443385.1 Anaeromyxobacteraceae bacterium | reverse complement strand
CCGAGCGCGCGGGCAGCGCCTGGTTCGTGACCATCAAGGCGGGCGGGTAGCCGCGACGCGCCGGCCCTCCGCGGGTCGGCGGTCGTTCCACGATCGGCATGAGGGCCTCCCGGACAGCCGGCGCGTTCGTCGCGGCGTCCCTGCTGGTCGCGTCGTCGATCGATCGCCTCGGATGGGCGCGGCTCGCGCAGTGGCGGGAGGATCAGGCCACGAACCTGTGGCTCGGCTTCACGCGGAGCGTGTCCGAGCTTCCCGTGGGGCTCGTGAGCTCGGTGGGCATCCCCAATCCGAACGGGATGCCCTTGCTCGCGATCCCGCTCTCCCGGCTGCCCGGGCTGTACGCGGTGAGCTGGGCGCTCGGGATCGTCCAGGCCGCGCTCGTCGTGGGGCTCTGCTTCTCGCTGTCCCTCGGGCTGATCCAGCGCACGGCGCTCGCCCTCGTCCTCCTCTCCTCGGTGCTCCTCCGGGCATCCTCGGTCGAGTTCTGGAACAACTGGGTCCTGGTGAGCCTGAACCTGGCCTTCGCCATCTCCGTGGTGCGCTACCTGCGCCGGCCGTCGCTCCGCTGGCTCCCGGTGTGGGCGTTCCTCGTCATGCTCGCTCCCTCCCTCTACCTGGCCGGGCTGGTGAACGGGATCGTGTACGCGGGAACCGCCGGCCTGCTCCTCTTCGCCCATCGCCCGGTCTCCTCCCCGATGACCCGGAGGCTGGCGATCTCCGCGAGCGCCGCGGTGGTGATCGCATCCGCGTGGGCCACGTGGATCCCGTACGCGCGGGAGGTCGGCTGGGCGGGGATCCACGCGGCGTCGCCCCAGGGGCCCGCGACCCGGATCCTGGGGGCGGCCGCGTCGCTCGTCCGGTCCCCGCTCTGGCATCCGGGCCCATGGCTCGACGCCTCGTCGTTCGTCATCCTCCAGTCGAGCCGCGAGATCCTCTCCTCGCGTGCCCAGGCCGCGCTGGGATGGACCCATCGCCTGCTCGCGGCCCAGGTCCTGACGCTCCTCCTGGTGTTCGCCCTCTTCGTGTGGAGCCGGTGGGCTCATCGACGCGACGCCGTCCGGCCCGGGCCCGCGCCTGCCTTCCGGGAGACGGCCTGGCTCGCCGGGGTGGTGGTCGCCGCCTACGTCCTCTCGCCCCTCCTGGGCGGGCCCGTCTGGGCGGGCGGCGCGCGGATGGAGATGGCGCTCCAGTGGTTCCCCCTCCTCGTGGTCGGCTGGTTCGGCGGGGCGATGGTGCTTCCCCTTCCTCCCGCCCCGGCGGGCGTGGCCCGCTCGGCCACCGTGGCGATCGCGGTCCTCCTCGCGGCGGCGAACCTGGTCCTGGGTCGTGCGGTGGAGGACTCCTATTTCTCCTACCGCGGGCCGGTGCTGGTCCCGGCGGACGTCCCGCTCCCGGACAAGATCGCGGTCGTGGACCTCGTCGCCGCGGACGCGCGGGCACGCCAGGCCGGGGGCTCCGTCGCGATCGACTACGACCTCGGAGGGGGGGTCTGGGACTGGGTCCCGTCGTTCGGGGAGGGACTGGGCCGGTGGTACCCGGCGCCGATGACCCTCGGGCGGGCGTTCGACTACGAGCTCCTCCGGCGACACGGGCTCGCGAACTCCCAGGAGGGAAGGGTGCGCGCACCCCCCGGTGGCGGACGATACTTGGTCGGATACCCGTGGACGCCGCCGCCGTCCCCGCCCGGTGGGATGGTCCACCACGTCCCGGTCGGTCGGCTCCGACTGACCGTCGTCGATCGCTAGGGGGAAGGGAGACGCGCATGGCGAGGCCGGTACCCGTACCTCACCCCGAGACCGAGGCCTCCCTTCGCGCGTGGCTCGAGAGGCTGCCGGCCGACCGCCCCGATCCGCGGGTCCGCGCCGAGCTGTCGGCCTACCTCCACGGGGACTGCCGGCGCTTCCTGCACACCCTCGACCTCGTGCCGCACGCGTCGGGCCGGTTGCTCGAGATCGGCGCGGATCCCTACTTCACGACGGCGCTCCTGCGCCGCTTCCGTGGGTACGAGCTCTTCCTGACGAACGGATTCGGCGAGCGCGAGCGGGACAACGCCTTCCGCTGGCCCGGCGTCGACGGCCGGGGCGAGGTCCTCACCTTCGCGCGATTCAACCTGAAGGAGGATTCCCTGCCCTGGCCCGCGGGCACCTTCGACGTGGTGCTCTGCTGCGAGGTGATCGAGCACATGACCGCCGACCCGGCCCGGGCGCTCGCGACCCTGAACGAGGCGCTGCGGCCGGGAGGGACGCTCGTGCTCACCACGCCCAACGCGGCCCGGCTGGGAACGGCGACCGGCGCCATGGCGGGTGTCCACGCCGTGCACGACCATTACTCCGCGTACGGCCCCTACGGACGGCACAACCGGGAGTACACGCCCGGCGAGATGTCCTCCCTGCTCCGGCACGCCGGGTTCGAGATCGAGACGGCGTTCACCGCGGACGTCGCGCCTCCCGCGCAGCAGGGCTCCTCCCCGGCGCTGCGGGCGGTCCAGGGGCTCGCCGGGTGGATGCTCTCGGCGGCACGATGGGCCCTCACCGCGCTGGGCGTCCTGCCGGGACCCCCGGCCGGGCTCGGCGCCTACATGTTCTTCCGGGCCCGGAAGGTCGGTCCCCCGAGCCCGAAGAAGCCTTCCTGGCTCTACCGGAGCTTCCCCGCGGAGGAGATGGCGACCCCGGGCGCTGCCCGGTAGGCCCGGGTCCGGCGCGCCCGGTCGCGTTCACCCGGCCGGCGCCGCGTCCACCATCGTCGCGACGAGATCCTCGAAGCGGGTCGTGGCCGCCCAGCCGAGCTCCCGGTGCGCCTTCGACGGGTCGGCGAGGAGGCGCGTGGGCTGGCCCGGGCGCATGAACGCCGGGTCCTGCCGGACGTGCTCCCGCCAGTCGAGGCCCACCCGCGCGAAGGCGAGCGCGCAGAGCTCGCGGACGGTGTGGGGCACGCCGGTGCCGATGATGAAGTCGCCCGGCTTCTCCTGCTGGAGCATGCGCCACATCGCGTCCACCGAGTCGCCGGCGAAGCCCCAGTCACGGGTGACCTCGAGGTCGCCCAGCCACAGCTCCCCCTGCCGACCCGCGCGGATGGCCCGGGCGGCGTGGCACACCTTGGCGGTCACGAACTGGACGGGACGGCGCGGCGACTCGTGGTTGTAGAGGATTCCGGAGCAGGCGAAGAGGCCGTAGTGGCCCCGGTAGAGCGCCACGAGCTGGTGGGCGAAGACCTTTGCGGCGGCGTAGGGGTTGGCCGGGGCCACCGGGGTCTCCTCGGTCTGGGGCGAGGTGGTGGTGAGGCCGAAGATCTCGGAGGTGGAGGACTGGTAGAAGCGGCTCCGCGGCGAGACCTCCCGCACCGCGTCCATGAGGTGGATGACCGGCCAGGAGGTGATGCGGATGGCGGTGGCCGGATCCTCCCACGACTGGGGCACGAAGGAGTGGCCCGCCAGGTTGTAGACCTCGTCCGGGGCCAGCTCGGCGACGCCGCGGAGCGTCTGGTACCGGTCGAGGAGGTCCATCTCCACGAGCCGGACGCCGAGCTCGCGCAGCGGCGTGCCTCGTGGGCCGAGGAGCGTGCCCGGGCGGCCGCAGCCGACCACCTCGTAGCCCTTCGAGAGCAGGAGCTTCGCCAGGTACCAGCCGTCCTGGCCGGCGATTCCGGTGACGAGTGCGCGGCGCATGGGTGCGGGAAGTCTACCGGATCCGGTGCGCCACGAAGGTGGCGTTCTCGAAGGTCACCTCCCGCACCGCTCCGCAGGCGCGGACGGCATCCGGACCCGGCTGCTCGCCCCCTCCGCCGCCCTTGTGGAGGACCAGGTAGTTGCCACGGGCCGCGCGGGTGCAGTCGGTGGCCGTGAACGCGGCCCGACCGGTCAGGAGGCGCAGGGCTCTCGGCTTGAAGAACACGATGACGCTGTCGGGCCGCGTCCCGTCTCGGACGTACCGGAAGAGCTCCGCGCTCTGCGCGTCGAACGGCCCCTCCCCGGTCGTGCCCGCGCCCCGCCGCGCCGGGCCGGCGGCGTCGCCGATCCCGGCCACCGCGAGCCAGGCCGCGCACGACACGGCCAGTGCAGGTCCCCGGTACCGGGGCGGAAGCCGGGCGGCGAGGTCGCGCAGGCCCACCACGGTGAAGAGCACGAGGACCGGCAGGACGGGGAAGAGGAAGCGGAGGCCCTGGTGCGCTGGCCACGCGAGGACGACGGCGACCGTGAGCCCGAGGTAGGCGATGAGGCGCGAATTCTCCCGTCGCCGGGCCCACCCACCGGAGATCGCCGCCAGCGCGAGCGGGATCGCGATCCCCGGGTGCGCCCGGGGGCCGGCCAGGAAGTGGATCGCATCCCCGGCATAGCGACCGGCGTTCTTCCACGCGGCGGCGAGGCTCATGCCGGCCTCGGGCGCGAGATAGGACGTCGGGTCGGTGGGAAGCACCAGCCGGGAGACGAGCCAGAGCAGGCCGAAGGTCGCCGTCGCGACGAGAGCCGCCCGTGCCCGCGCTCCCCCCGCGCTCCCGCCGGTCCCGCGGCGCCAACCGCTCCATGCGAGCGGCGCGAGGAGGACGGCCAGGAGCAGGAGCCCCACGGTGCGGGTGAAGAAGGCCGCGAAGAGCACTGCGCCCAGCCACGCGCCCCGCGCCGCGTCCGGCGCCGGGTGCCGGTCCATCCGCTCCATGAGCAGCAGCCCCAGGGTGGAGAAGAACAGGAAGGGGACGTCCGAGAGGATCTGGTCGAGGAAGGCGAGGAGGTCCGGATGGAAGGCGAAGAGAAGGAGGACGACCAGGCTCTCGAGCCGACCCAGGCCGGTCCGCACGAGGAGGTGGAGGGTGACGAGGAACGCCCCGAAGAGGAGCAGGCCCGGGACCTTCAGGACGAGCGGGTCGAGCCCCGCGATGGCGTACGCGGTCACGAGCAGGAGCGGATACCCCCACGGATACGCGACCGGCCCGATCGGGTGGGAAGACTGCCGGATCGTGAACCCGTTCCGCTCGACGAAGCCGCCCGGGTCGCCGGCCCGGAGGCTCTGCGCCTGCATGACGTAGCTCGCGAAGTCGTCACCCCAGTCGTGCCCCGGGGTGAGACGCAGCGCACCGACGACCATCGCCGCCGTGACCACGGTGAGGACCAGTCCCCACTCCAGCCGGCCGGCACGCGCGGGACGCGTCGAGCGATCCGGGACCGGCGCGTTGGGACGCGTCATCGTCCGCAGACGAACGAGAAGAGCCGGCCCGGGACGGGGCGATCCCGCTGCCGCCGGGCCACGCGCTCCATGCCGGGCAGCAGGAGCGCGATCCGTCCGAGGGGGCCCCACCGGGCCACGAAGTCCCTGCGCGCGTGGCCCCCCAGCTCCGCGTCGGAGCGCACGGCGGGAAACGCGTTGATGACGCTGCTCCACGGGCCGAGCACCGCGCGCACCTCCAGCCTGGCCGAAGCGAATGCATCCAGGTAGGTGGGCAGCGAGAAGGCGTGCTCGCCGCCCGCCAGCTGGTGGACCGGGTGCTCCTCCAGGAAGGCCCGCAGCTGCCGCTCGTCGTCGACGACGTGCTCCCGGCAGACGAGCAGCACTCCCCCGGGCCGGAGCACCCGGCGGCACTCCGCGACCAGGGTCCGGAGGTCGCGCGCGTGGTGGAGCACCTGCCGCGCGTACACCACGTCGAAGGCGGCGTCGCGGAAGGGGAGCGACTCTCCGGTGCCACCCACCACGCAGACGCCCCCCACGTCCGCACACGCGACGCGGATCGCACCCTGGCCGACGACCGGGCTCGGGTCCGGCTCCAGGGCGACGACGCAGACCGCGCCCGCGGCGGCCAGGGCCCGGGATGCGATCCCCGTCCCGGCGCCGAGGTCGAGGACGGTGGCCCCCCGCAGCCGCTCCCCGAGGAGGTCCCGTGTCGCGATGAACTCGCCGGACGCCTCGAACCGGCGTGCCGCGCCGGCGACGTCGGCGTCGAGGTAGGAGTCCCGCATCGACGGGGCCCAGCGCGGATCGTCGCGAAGCCGGAGGATCGCCTCCTCGGTGGTGAGCTTCACGGTGGGGCCTCCGCGAGCGGCGCCAGCCACCGTCGCCAGACCACCAGCTCCGAGAAGGCCAGGTAGGCGAGGCCATTCAGGACGAAGGTCACCGAGAGGGCCACGGCGAACTTCTCCAGGGTCAGGCCGGAGGCCCATGCCACCGCCACGAGACCGTAGAAGAGCACGCTGCCGGCCACCATGAAGGCGGTGTTGGCCCCGGGCCGGCCGATCCCGTTCACCAGGTGGTAGGCGACGGGCGTGATCCCGTTCACGGCCAGGCCCGCGCAGAGGATCCGGATGATCGTGGAGACCTCGCCGTCGATCCCGGAGCGCAGCCAGAGCGCGATGACCCAGGGAGCGACGAGGTAGAGCGTCGCCGCCCCGCCGAGCGACAGGACGAGCGACCCGGTCATGGCCTTTCCGTAGGCGACCCGAAGCGATCGCACGCCCGCTGGGGTCGGCCGCCCGGTCAGCGCCGCGGCCACCGGCATCATGGGCTCGAACATCGCCCCCATGAGGCCGTTGATCTTGGCCGTGACCTGGAGCGCCGTCGTGAAGACGGTGACCGCGCCGGCTCCCAGGAAGGCCGCCACCACCCACGCCTGCACCTGCTGCATGAGCACGCCGGCGACGCCGTTCACCGCCATGAAGACGCCGAAGCGCAGCATGGCCCTCAGCGCACGCCGGCGTGGGCGACCTCGCAGGAGGTCGATCCCGGCCTCCCGCGCCAGCCGCCACGCGAGGCCGGCCGAGAGGACGAAGACGCCGAGCGTCGCCGCCAGGCCGATCCAGGCCACCCCGACCACGTCGAGGCCGCCCAGCTCGAGGCCCGCCACCGCTCCCCCCCACGACAGCACGGCGTGGAGGCTTCCCAGCAGGGTCGACCCGGAGAACCGGTGCAGCCCCTTGAACACCGAGGCGAAGACGCCGATCGCGTAGGCGGGGATGAACTGGATCGCGACGATCCGGATGACCCGGACGGCGACCGGCTCGAGGGACGGACCCACCCCCGTCCACCTTCCCAGGACGGGCGCCAGGAGGAGGAAGGCGATCGATCCCAGGGCGCCCAGGACGCCGTAGAAGGCGAGCGAGGTGGCGACGACGTCCGCGGCCTCGCGCGGATCCCCGCCGGCGGCCCGCTCGGCCAGGAGCTTCGTGGTCGCCGTCGAGACGCCGAACTCCAGGAAGGCCAGCGAGCCGCTCACCGTCCCGGCCAGGAGCCAGAGACCCATGGCCTGGGGTCCGAGGTGGCGGAGCACGATGGGGTAGGTGACGAGCAGGACCACGGTCGGCACGACGAACCCGATGGCGCCGTACGCCGTGTTCCTCCGGAGGTTCACGGGAGCGCCTCCGATCCCCTTGCACGCGCCGCGGCGCGCCCGAGGTTGGCGCGGAGGAGCCCGAGCGTGTTTCCGGGACGAAGGGGCGAGTGGGCGTACCCGAGCGACGCCAGGAGGATCCGGGTGCGCTCGGCCACCCCCATGCGCAGCTCCGCCGGCTCGCCCTCCGCGTCGATGGCCGCCTCGACCTGTGCGGCGAAGCGGTCCCAGGTGTAGCGCTGCTCCAGTTCCCGATCGTTGGTGGCGCGAAGATCCCGGAGCGTCTCCTCCGGAGCGGACTGGAGTCCGCGGAGCACCCGGACGGCGGCCGGGACGTCGTCGAGCGGCACGTTCACGATTCCCGGCACGTCCTCGTACCCGCTCTGCGGCGTGCACACCGGGATGAGGCCCCAGGCCATGGCCTCGAGCACGGTCGTCGGATTCGCATCGGAGCGGCCCACCGTGAGGAGGAAATCGTGGCTCGCGACGACGTCGCGCGCTCCGGCGAGGGAGAAGTCGAGCATCCCGAGGGGGTGGACCCCCGCGATGGGCGTGCCGGATCCGGCCCAGGACACGCTGGACTCCGGCATCGCCCGCGCGATGGCCGAGAGGTACCGCACGTTCTTCGGGGACGCCGTGTTCCCCACGTAGAGGAACCGGCGCCGGCCCGGCGGGGCGAACGGCCCCTTCACGCGCGGGAAGTCGCGCCGGTCCACCGCGAGATCGACCCGCTCCATGCGGGTCGCCCACGCCGCGAACGGACCGGCCGGGACCCGGCGCCACCAGTACGGCCCGGTGATGGCCAGGTACCTGTGGGCACGCCGCACGCTCGAGTGCAGGTACGCGACCTGCCCCTTCTCGCCGTGGGCGTAGGGACACAGGACCACGATCCGCCTCCAGCCCGGCGACCGCGCGCTCATGCGGAAGATCGTCCACGGCGCCGGGTGCGGATGACCGACCAGCACGTCGCCCGGGGCCGGTCGCAACCGCTCGATGGCGTCCCACGGGTGGGTCACCACCCGACGCCGACGCGCCAGGCGCTGCGCGAGGTTCCGCCCGATGGCGTCCGGGCAGGAGATCGCGGGGCCGGACGGGTATACGAGGTGAACGGTGGTCGGCACGCGCAGGTGGATCCGGTTGGCTTCGGCCGCTCGGGCGACCTTAGCACGGGCTCGCGGGGTCCGGCCCGGTGTCCGCCAGCGCCTCCCGGTCCGACGCGTCCAGCTCCCGGCCCCCCACCATCCGGTACAGGGCCCGGAAGGTAGTCGCGGTTTTCCTCCAGGTGAATCGGGCGGCGTGCGTCCGCCCGCGCGCCGCGAGGGCGTCGCGCCGGGCCGGATCGTCCCAGAGATCCCGGATGGCGGCCGCCAGGTCCCTCGCGTCGGTGGGGTCGAACAGGCGTGCCGCGTCGCCGGCGACCTCGGGCAGGCTGGTCGCGCGGGAAGCGGCCACGGGAACGCCGAGCCGCATCGCCTCCAGGATCGGCATCCCGAAGCCCTCGAAGAGGCTCGGGTACACGAGCAACCGGGCACTGGCGTATACCGCGCGCACGTCCGGCTCGGGAAGGAAGCCCAGGGAGGTGACCTGGCCGGCGAGCCCGAGCTCGGCGATGCGCGCCCGGACCTCAGGGAACGACCGCCCCTCGCGGCCGGTGAGGACGAGCGGGACGACGGGACCGCCTTCCCGGCGGAGGAGCGCGAGCGCCTCGAGCAGCGTCCGGTGGTTCTTGTGCGGCCAGGTCTGCGCGGGAAAGAGCGCGAAGGCGTCGGGAAGCGAGAGGCGGCGACGCGCCTCCAGGACCTCCGAGGGAGCGAGCGGCGGGTAGGCGTCGATGGCGGGGGCCAGGTAGACCGTCCGGACCCTGGACGGGGACAGGCCATAGCTCCGGATGAGGTCCTCCCTTCCCCAGTGCGTCCCGGCGACGACGCAGGCCGCGCGGCGGCACAGGTCCGGGTAGACCGCCTCGCGCGCGGCAAGCTCCTCCTCCGGGAAGAGCTCGGGCAGGTGGACGTGCTGGAGGTCGTGCGGCTGGTAGAGGGTGGGCAGCCGGGTCCGGAACCCGGTCTGCAGGGTGAGGTGCACGACGTCCACGCCGGCGCGCTCGACGGTCCCGTCGGAGTCCGGGGCGCCCGGTGACCGGTCCCGGCGGAGGGCCCGCGCGGCGAGCCTGCCCATCCGCCCGGGGTGAAGCGCACCGACCGCCTGCGACCAGGTCGACCCCGCCCGTGCACCGGCCTCCAGCGGCCGGCAGGGACCGCCGAGGTGGGGTCGTAGCCACTCCCACTGGCCGGGCTCCACGAGGAAGAGGTACTCCTCCGGTCCCGGGGGGAGCGCGGCCAGCCCGTTCGCGATGCCGAGGATGACCTGCTGGACCCCGCCGTGGGTCCCGTCGGGGATTCGTGCATCGAGGCAGACGCGGAGACCACGGGCACGCATCGAGGGTGCGCGGGATTCTATCCGGAATCCGCCGCCCGGGTCCTCGCAGCTGCCCTAGAATGGGGCTCCCCGGTCACCCATGACGATCCCTCGCCCTCCCGGCCTCGCCGATCTTCCGCCACCGCCAGCGGGACGCTCCGGGTGGCCCTGGGACGTGGAGACGCCCCCGGCGGCACGGAGCGGATCCGACCTTCCCACCATCTCGGTCGTGACGCCGTCCTTCAACCAGGTCGCCTTCGTCGAGGCCACCATCCGTTCGGTGCTGCTGCAGGGCTATCCGCGCCTCGAGTACCGGATCGTCGACGGCGGCTCCACGGATGGCACGCTCCAGGTCATCGAGCGCTACGCGCCGTGGCTCGCCGGGTGGACGTCCCGTCGGGACTCGGGGCCCGCGCAGGCCATCA
The DNA here is from genome assembly GCA_037443385.1 of Anaeromyxobacteraceae bacterium. Classification (GTDB taxonomy): domain Bacteria; phylum Myxococcota; class Myxococcia; order Myxococcales; family Anaeromyxobacteraceae; genus CAIOAK01. The sequence goes on along the minus strand of JBBIOL010000034.1, from coordinate 22,398 downwards.
ACGAGGGGTTCGCCGCCGTCACGGGCCGGATCGTGGGCTGGCTCAACAGCGACGACCGGTACCTGCCCGGCGCCCTCCACGCGGCGGCCCGCGCCGCCGTCGCCCGCCCGGACGCCGTGGCCTGGATCGGCGCGTGCCGCTCGGTCGACGCGTCGGGAAGGTTTCTCTACGTGAACGCGCCCCACGGGCTCGACCTGCCGGATCTCGCCGACTGGATGGGTGCCGCGTGGTTCGCCCAGCCCGCGTCGCTGTTCGCGCGGGAGGCGATCGCGCGGGCGGGGCCGCTCGACGAGCGCCTGCAGTCCTCGTTCGACGTGGATCTCTTCCTGCGACTCGCCCGGCTCGGGACGTTCGCCGGGTCCGACGAGCCCTGGGCCGAGGAGACGATCCACCCGGCGGCGCGCACCAGCGCCGCTCCAGGCCGGTCCCTCGCGGAGCTGCGCGTGGTCCAGCTGCGCCACGGGTTCGACGCGCTCGTCCTCCGCCGCCTCGCCGACGACTACCAGGAGCTCGTGGGGTACCGGCGGATGCGCTTCGTGGACTGGGTGCGACGCGCGCTCGTCACCGGGATCCTGCGGCGCCCCTGGAAGGGAGGGGGCGGCTAGGCGCCACGCCAGACCGCCCCCAGGGCCTGGCCGAGGAACCGCCTCCGGGTGGCCCGCATGGCGGGGCCGCGCCGGCTCCCCGCCCGCGGAAGCCGCTCGAGCCGCTCCTCCAGCCGCTCGAAGGCCGCGCCCGAGAGCACCTCCGCCCTCCGCTGCTGCATGCTCCGCGCCGCCGCCTCCGCGAGCACGCGCCTCCGGTCGGGATGCTCGTGGAGCATGCGCATCGCCCGCGCCGCCTCGTCGACGTCCGGCTCGGCCCAGACCTGGCCGGGTCGGCCCACCTCGGACAGGTAGTGCGGGTGACGGGTGGCGATCGGGACGAGGCGATACCCGACCGGAACGGCGTCACGCCCGGTCATGAAGTCGACGTTGCCGGACCAGCCGGTCGCGACCACGGCCTTTCCCAGGGTCATCGCCTCGAGGAGGTGCAGCCCCAGCCCCTCCGATCGGTGCAGGGAGACCATCACGTCCGCGCTCGCGTACAGGCCGAGGGTCTCGGCGTAGGAGAGCGCCCGCTCCACCACCCGGATCCGGCCATCCGCCGCCACGCGGGAGCGAAGCAGGTCGGCCTGGGCCCGGAAGGCCGGGACGCCCGGCCAGGGCCGGGTCTTGACCACGAGCCGCACCCCGGGCTCCGACGGGAAGGCCCGCCCGAAAGCCTCCAGGGCCGCCCACGGGTTCTTCCGCTCGATGTCGCTTCCCACGTCGAAGGAGACGACGAAGGTCATCGCGTCCCTCGGCAACCCCCACGCGTCCGGATCGGGTCGGATGCCGTCCGGGAGGAACACGGCCTGCGGGTAGTGGAGCACCCGTTCCGGCGGGACCACGGCCGCGCAGGCGGCCTCCACGAACCGGGTGGGAGCGAGGACCACGTCCATCGCCCCGAGCACCGGGACCCAGGCGGCCGGCACGAGCGGCAATTCCCAGAAGGGCACGCAGGCGAGCCGGGCGTCGGCGGCCACCTCCGGTCGCCACTGCCGCTCGTACCAGGCGATCTCCATGGGGTTCATCTGGAGGAGGGCCACCCGCCCGGCCGCCAGACCTCTCGCCGGGCCGCCGAACGGCACCGGCGCCTGGCGACGGACGAGTCCCGCGAGGCGAGCCAGCTCCCGGGGAAGCCGGGACGGCTCGACGGAGACGGCGTGCCCGGAGCGGGACGCGGCGGAGAGCGCGTGGACGGTGTTCCGGGCCGCGACCGCGAGACCGAACTCGCTGCCGAGGAAGCCGACCACGTCGTACCGCCAGGACATCCGCCGTCTATATCACGCGGCCGAAGGCGGCCCGGTTGGCAAGCCTGCCACCATGCCGTACAACCACCGCGCATGCGCCGCCTCGCGATCGTCGAATACCTCATGAGCGCGGGCGGCCTCGAGCGCGTCCTCCGCGGGCTCGCCGGCGCGTTCCTGGAGATCCCCGAGGCCCGGGACTGGGACATCACCTTCCTCCTGCCGCGCTACAACTCCGCGTACCACCTGTGCGAGTGGCCGGAGACGCTCACCGGCTCGAACGTCCACGTGGAGTGGATGGGCCACGGATCGGCGGCGAGCCGCCTCCTCGAGCCGCTCGCCCACGCGCAGGGACTGCGGGGGATCCCGCTGTCGAAGGTCGGGGGAGCGCTCCTGGCGCACGGCCTGAGACGGATCGGACCCGAGCCGTGGCGCGCCTGGCTGGGGGACACACGGGCGCTCATCGCCCGCGCGGGCGCTCGCTTCGACCTCGTGTGCTTCCCGTACCCGGTGGTGCTCTACCCCCCACCGCTCGCCGTCCCGGTGGTCACGACCCCGCAGGACTTCAACTTCAAGCACTTCTACGCCGAGCGTCACCCCTGGCATCGCCGGCAGGAGCGCGTGACCCGCGCATGGCTCGAACGGTCCGATCGCGTCCTGCTCACCTCCGACGCGGTGCGGGACGAGCTCCACCGCTTCTACCCGGAGTTCGAGGACCGGACCGAGGTCGTCCGGCTCGGCGTGGACGGCCGCGAGCGCGCGCCCGTGGATCCGGCCGCGGCCGAGCGCTTCCGCGTCGAGCGCGGGCTCCCGCCCGAGTTCGTCCTCCTCACCGGGTGGGTGATGGAGCACAAGAACCAGCTCGCGGTCGTGGAGGCCCTGTCCCGTCTTCGCCGCCAGGGCCGCTCCCTCCCGGCGGTGTTCGCGGGCCCCAACGCGCTTCACCTGCGTGCGGGGCGGGAGCTCGGCTTCCCCCGCGGCTACGTGGGGCGGGTCCGGGACGCCCTCGGCGCCGCCGGGTTCGAGCACGGTCGCGACTTCCACGTCCTCGGCTTCGTGGGCGACGAGGAGATCCGCATGCTCCAGTCGCTCGCCACCGTCTTCCTGCTCCCCTCCCTCTACGAGGGCTTCGGGCTCCCGAGCCTGGAGGCGCTTCGCGCCGGGTGTCCGACGCTCATCTCCTCGATCCCGCCCCTCGATGAACAGAACCGGCTGCTCGGCGGGCCGATGCGATCCTTCGACCCGAGGGATCCGGCCGCCCTCGCCGACCAGATCGCCTGGGTGCTCGACCACCGGGAGGAGGCCCGCGCGGCGGCGCGCGCGGCCGGGGCGCGGGTGCCGGAGGTCTACGACTGGCGAAGGACCGCCCGGGCCTACCTCACCCACTTCGCCGAGGTCATCGATCGCGGACCGGCGCGCCGTCGCTGACGCGGCCGGATCCTAGCCCTCCCCCTCCGCCGCCACGTCGCGCAGCACGGCGACGGTGCGGGCCGCCATCTCGCGCCAGGAGATGGGCGCACGGACGAGCCTCGTGGGACCGGGAAGCCGGAGCGCACGGAGGAGCGCGTCGGGATCCGCGAAGTCGACCTGGTTCTCCGCCGGGACCCCGATCTCGTCGAAGACCTCGAGCCGGCTGGTCACGATCCGCTTGCCGAACTCGGCGGCCTCGGTGACCGGCAGCCCGAACCCCTCGAAGCGGGTCGGGAAGAGCACCGCGCTCGCGCCGGCGTAGACCCGGCGGACCTCTCCGTACGGGAGGTAGCCCAGGTGGACCACGTCGTCCGCCACGCCGAGCGAGGCGGCGAGCGCCTGGAGGTCCTTCCACCGCGCGGTTCGCGCCCCGGTCAGCACCAGCCGCTCGGCCACGTCCCCGCGCCGGCGGAGGGCGGCGTAGGTCCTAAACAGCGTGGCGTGATCCTTGTGGGGGTGCGTGACCGCCGGGTAGTAGAGGTACGGCCCGGCCACGCGGTCGGTCGGGACGACGCCGCCCGCACCGGTGGGCTCCCACCCGAGCGGCACCGTCACCACCTTCCCCGGAGGCACGCCGCAGCGCGCGAGCAGGGTCGTGCGGGTGAACCCGGAGATGGCGATCACCCGGCGCGCCCGTTCCAGGCTGTACGGGTAGATGGCGGGGCGGAAGGTCCGGTCGAAGAGCCCGAAGTTCTCGGGGTGGAAGAGGTGCTGCACGTCCACCGCCGTCAAGACCGCCCGGACGCGGGCTCGCCTCGGGAAGATCGACTGCTGCGGGAAGAGCACCACGTCGGCGGCGAGCCCCTCCAGGATCCGCTCGATCCCCCGCGCGCGCCAGGGCGTGTAGGCCTCCAGGATGCGGTCGGCGACGATGCGGGCGTCCCCGCGATCGACGACGACGCGACGGAAGCCCGGGGTCTCGATGGCCCCGGCGGCCTCCCGGTGCAGGAGGACGACGAGCTCGTCGTCGCCGGCCACGGCGGGGAGGTGGTCGACGAGCCGTCGCAGGTACGTCTCCGTCCCCCCGATCCGACCCGGCCGAAAGTTGAGCAGGCTCACCGCGAGACGCATGCGCGCGCCGATTGTAGCCCAGGACGCCGGCGCGCCGCGGCTCCGGCACCGTGGTAGCCTCGCCTCCCGTGCCTCTCCCGACGCCCCCGCCGGACCGGCCGCGCGTCGCGGTGGTGGTCCTCACCTGGCAAGCCGAGCCCTTCGTGGACGCCTGCTTCGGCAGCCTACGGCGCGCCGACGCGGAGGGGATCGACCTCGAGGTCGTCGCCGTGGACAACGGGTCCACCGACGGGACCCTGGGCCGCCTGCGCGAGCGGTTCCCGGAGGTCGTTCGCATCGAGAACCGGGAGAACCTGGGGTTCGCGGCCGGCAACAACATGGGGATCCGGCGCGCGCTGGAGCGGGGAGCCGACTTCGTCTTCCTGCTCAACCCGGACACCGAGGTCGATCCCGGCTTCCTCCGGGAGGCGCTCGGCGTCGCGCGCGAGCGACCCGGCGCCGGGGCCGTGCAGTCGCTGCTCCTGCTCGCCGACGCGCGGGACCGGGTGAACTCCGCCGGCAACGCCGTCCACTTCATCGGGCTCGGGTACTGCACGCGCTTCCGCGAGCCGGCGTCCTCGGTGCCGGAAGGGGCGGCCGAGATCGCCTTCGCCTCGGGGGCCTGCGTGCTCTACCGCGCCGCGGCCCTCCGGGAGGCGGGGCTCCTCGACGAGGCCCTCTTCCTCTACCAGGAGGACCTGGACCTGGGGTGGAGGCTGCGGCTGGCCGGCTGGTCGGCGGTCCTCGCCCCCCGCTCGGTGGTCTTCCACGCCTACGCCTTCTCCCGCAACCCGCAGAAGATGTTCTTCCTGGAGCGCAACCGGGCGCTCGTGCTCCTCAAGAACCTGCGCGCGCGCAACCTGCTCCTGCTCTCCCCGGCGCTCCTCGCCGGCGAGGTGGGGCTCGCCCTGGTCGCGATCCGCGGCGGGTGGTTCCGGCAGAAGGTCCGCGCCTGGGGTCACCTGCTGCGCCCGGAGGCCTGGCGCCACGTGCGCGAGGGGCGCCGGTTCCAGCGCTCCATCCGGAAGGTGGAGGACGCCGAGATCGTGCGCCTCTGGAGCGGCGAGGTGGTCTTCGAGGGGCTGGCCGGACCGTGGCTCGAACGGGTCGCCAACCCGGTGATGCGGCTCGCCTGGCGCCTGCTCCGGCCCATGGTGCGGTAGAAGGTTCCCGTGAGCTCCCTCACCGTCCTGGTCCCGGTCTTCAACGAGCAGCACCTGGTGGCCACCTCGCTGGCGCGCCTCGCGGTCCTGGAGACGAGCCCCCACCTCGAGCGGGTGCAGGTGGTCGTGGTGGACGACTCCTCCCGGGACGGGACCCCGGCGGCGCTGGCCGCCTTCGCCGCCGAGCGGGGCATCGCGCTCGCCCCGGCGCCCCCGGCGGCGCCGCGCGCGGGCACCGGTCCGGTCGAGGCCGTGGAGCTGGGCCGCGGCGTCCGGGGCCGGACCGAGTGGATCTTCCTCCGGCACGTCCGCAACGGCGGCAAGGGAACGGCGGTGCGCACCGCGCTCGCCCGGGCCGACGGCGCCTACACGGTGATCCACGACGCCGATCTCGAGTACCACCCCCGCGACGTGCTCCGGATGGTGGAGGTCTTCGTGCGCGAGGGGGCCGACGCGGTGTTCGGGAGCCGCTTCGCCGGCGGCGAGGCCCGGCGCGTGCTGCTCTTCCGCCACCAGCTCGGGAACAAGCTGCTCACCTTCCTCACCAACCTGGTGACCAACCTCAACCTCACCGACATGGAGACCTGCTACAAGGCGGTGCGCACCGACCTGCTCCGCTCCATCCCCATCACCGCGAACGACTTCCGGCTCGAGCCGGAGCTCACCATCAAGCTCGCCAAGCGCGAGGCGCGGATCTTCGAGGTGCCCATCAGCTACTCGGGGCGCACCTACCAGGAGGGGAAGAAGATCGGCTGGCGCGACGGCGTGAAGGCGCTCGCCGCCATCCTGCGCTACGCCCTCGGCGACGACGTCTACGTGCGCGACGAGCACGGCTCGCAGATGCTCGGCCGTCTCTCGCGCGCCCAGCGCTTCAACGCCTGGATGGCCGACGTCATCCGGCCCTTCCTGGGCGAGCGGCTCCTCGAGATCGGGTCGGGCACCGGGAACCTCACCCGGCGGCTCGTGCCGCGGGACGTCTACGTCGCGAGCGACGTGAACCCACTCTACGTGAAGACCCTCGAGAACCTCACCGCCGACCGTCCTTACCTCACGGCGCGCTTCACCGACGTGACCGACCTCGCGTCCTACCCGCAGCTCGCGAGCGGGTTCGACTCGGTGGTGTGCCTGAACGTCATCGAGCACGTCGACGACGACGTGGGAGCCCTGCGCAACATCGGCGCGGTGCTGGCGCGCGGCGGTCGGGCGGTGGTGCTGGTCCCGGGCGGCCCCTGGAACTTCGGCACGCTCGACGAGGTGCTCGGCCACAGGCGCCGCTACACCGACGCATCGCTCCGCGCCGCGGCCGAGGCGGCCGGGCTCCGGGTGGAGCGGATCCTCCCCTTCAACCGGATCTCGTCCCTCCCCTGGTTCCTGAACGGGCGGGTGATGCGCCGGAAGAGCTTCGGGCTCGTCCAGATCCGCGTCGTGGACTGGATCACGCCCATCTCCCGGATCGTCGACCGCTTCCTTCCCCTCCCGCCGCTCTCGCTCATCGCCGTGCTCCGGCGCGGCGACGACGGGGCCTGATCCATGTCGCTTCGCGAGGCCCTCCGGGCGCTGTCGGCATTCGAGCCGCCCCGGGCGCTCCCGCCCGCCGACCTCGCCGAGCTGGCGAGCGTGCTCGAGGCGCACGGGCTCGCCCCCATCGCGAGCTACCACCTCGAGAACTGCGCGCTCGGCGCCGGGGTGCCCGCGCAGTTCCGGGAGAAGCTGCTCGCGCTCTACCAGGGCGTGGTGAACGACAACGTCTACCGGGTGATGACGGTCCGGGGCGCGCTCCGGGCGAGCCCGGTCCCGGTGGTGGCGCTCTCCGGGCTCGCCGCCCTCGACTGGCTGTACCCGCACCTCGCCTTCCGGCCGCTCGGCGACCTTCGCCTCGCGGTGCGCGGCGCGGACGGGCAGCGCTTCGCCGGGGCGGCCGCCGCGGCGGGATTCAAGGTCGTGGAGGTGGCGGGCGGGGCGCGGGGCCTGACCTTCGGCGACGACCGCGTCCGCTTCACCCTCCAGGAGGGGCTCTGGGCGGGTGGCCCACCCGACGACGCGCTCTTCGCGCGCGCCCGGCCGGTCCCCGCGCTCGGCCCCCACGTGTTCCGGCCGTCGGCGGAGGACATGCTGCTCGCGACCGTCGCCGAACAGGCCGAGCAGGGGCTCCACGCACCGCTCGTGACCTTCGTGGACCTGCGCGAGCTCCTGCGCCTCGATCCGCCTCCCCGCCCCGACGACGTGAAGGAACGGGCCGCGGCCACCGGCCTCTCCCGCGCGCTGCACGGGTCGATGGCGCTCCTCGCCCGGCACTTCCCGGAGGTGGCCGGCCCGGCGGCGGGGCTCACGCCGGACCTGCCCGCGGCGGAGCGCGCCGCGGTGGAGGCGGTGGTCCGGTCGGCAGACGACCCCGCCCGGCTCACCCACCTGCGCGGCGTCCAGGCCGCCTCGCGGCTGGCCGTGCTCCCGCGCTGAGGCCGGGTGGATCCGGACGCGACGGGCGGTCCCTCCCGTGGTGTAATGGCCGCCCCGTGCGCGTCCTCGCCATCGTCCCAGCCTTCAACGAGGAGCGGAGCCTCCCGGCCGTGCTGTCCGGCATCGCGCGCTCGGCGCCGGGGGTGGACGCGTGCGTCGTCGACGACGGCTCCACCGACGCGACCGCGGAGGTGGCCCGCGGGCTGGGGGCGACGGTCCTCTCCCTGCCGGTGAACCTGGGCATCGGGGGCGCGGTCCAGGCCGGCTTCCGGTGGGCGCGCGACCGGGGGTACGACGCGGCGGTCCAGGTGGACGGGGACGGGCAGCACGACGCGTCCTTCCTGCCCGCGCTCCTCGAGCCGCTGGCGGCCGGGCGCGCCGACCTGGTGGTGGGCTCGCGCTTCGCCGGCCCGGTCCGGCCCGGCGCCTTCCGCTCCACCTGGGGGCGCCGGATGGGCATCCGCTACCTCTCGGCCGCGCTGCGGGTGCGCTGCGGGGCCCGGGTCTCGGACCCCACCTCCGGCTTCCGCGCGGCCGGCCGCCGGGCCATCGAGCTCTTCGCCCGCAGCTACCCGCCCGACTACCCGGAGCCCGAGTCGATCGCGGTGGCGGCCCGGTCGGGGCTGCGGGTCGTGGAGATCCCGGTCCGGATGACCGAGCGGCTCCACGGGGAGAGCTCCATCGACCTGGGGCGCACGTTCTACTACCTCGTCAAGGTGTCGCTCGCGCTCGTGCTCCTGCCCACGCGGCTCTCCGCCGAGGAGGACCTGGCGTGAGGACCGAGGTGATCCCGGTCGAGCTGCAGGTCGTCTCCATCGGCGTCCTGGCGGTCTTCCTGCTCTGGGTGGTGCGCCTGGTGCGGACCCAGCGACTGTCGCTCCGCGACAGCCTGGTCTGGGTGGTGACCACCGTCGTGGCCACGGTGGTGGCGCTCTTCCCGGGCATCCTGGTCCGGGCGGCGAGCCTGCTCGGCTTCCAGGTGGCCTCCAACGCGCTCTTCGGCGCGGCGGTCCTGTACCTGGCCGTGAACGTGCTCGTGAACACGGTGGCGAGCTCCCAGAACGCCGCGCGCATCCGCCGGCTCACCCAGGAGTGCGCCTCGCTGCGCGCGGAGCTCGAGGTCGAGCGCTCCCGCGGGGCGCGGCCGTCGACCACCGGCCCAGCGCCCGGGCCCACCGGAGGATCCACGCCGTGAAGATCGCCGTCATCGGGACCGGGTACGTCGGCCTGGTCACCGGAACCTGCCTCGCCGAGACCGGCCACCGCGTCACCTGCGTGGACCTGGACGCCCGCAAGATCGAGAAGCTCCGCGCCGGCGGGATCCCCATCTACGAGCCCGGGCTCGAGGAGCTGGTGAAGCGCAACGTGCGGGACGGGCGGCTCGACTTCACCACCTCCACCGCCGACGCGGTCCGGGACGTCGACGTGGCCTTCATCGCGGTGGGCACGCCACCGGGCGAGACCGGCGAGGCCGACCTCTCCCACGTCCTCGCGGCCGCCGAGCAGATCGGCCGCGCCATCGGCCGCTACACGGTGGTGGTGAACAAGAGCACCGTGCCGGTGGGCAGCGCCGACAGGGTGGCCGAGGTCGTCGCCCGCGTGACCCGGGTCCCGTTCGACGTGGTCTCCAACCCCGAGTTCCTGAAGGAGGGGGCGGCCATCGACGACTTCATGCGCCCGGACCGAATCGTGGTGGGCGTGTCGTCGGAGCGGGCGCGTGCCGTCATGTCCGAGCTCTACGCCCCGTTCGTCCGGACCGAGCAGCCCATCCTCTTCATGGATCCGCGCTCGTCCGAGCTCACGAAGTACGCGGCCAACGCCATGCTGGCCACCCGCATCTCCTTCATGAACGACGTGGCGTCGCTCTGCGAGCGCCTCGGGGCCGACGTGGACCACGTGCGGCGCGGCATGGGCAGCGACCGGCGCATCGGCTACCCGTTCCTGTTCCCGGGCGTCGGGTTCGGGGGTTCCTGCCTCGCGGGCGGCGAGACGGTGCTGGTGCGCCAGCAGGGCCGCACCCGGCTCGTGGCCCTGGCGGACCTCTTCGAGGCGCTCGCGCCTCCCGACGCCCCGACCGACGCCGCGATCCCGGTCTCGGGCGTGCAGGTCCTGGCCTGGCGCGCGTCGGACCGGTCGCCCGCCTTCCTGCCCGTCGCCATGGCCACCCGGCGAATGCACCACGGCGAGGTGATCGAGGTGGAGACCAAGATGGGCCGGCGCGTCACCTGCACGCCGGACCATCCCTTCGTCGTGGGCGACGGCGCCGGTGGCCCTCTCCGCGTGAAGGTCGCGGCCGACCTGGACGACCGCGACTGGGTCCCGGTCTCGCGGGGCACGCCGCCTGGCGCGGAGGACTCCCGCCCGCTGGAGCTCGACCTGCTCGAGGCCATGGGGCCCGCCGGGCTCGTCGCCGAGAACGTCATCGTCCACCCGTCCATCCGCGAGGACCTCCGGATCCTCGCCCTGGGCGCCGGGGGCGTCCACGGGACCCTCGCGCCGCTCGGTCACCCGCGTGGCCGGGCCCGGGCGGCGGACGTCGTCCGGGGGGGCGTCGTCCGGCTGCACGAGGTCGCGCCGCTCGGGCTCTCCCTGGAGAGCGCCCGGGCCTCCACGGTGAAGAACGGGACCCGCGTCCCGGTCTCCCTGCTCGCCGACGCCTCCTTCTGGCGCGTGGTGGGCCTGTACCTCGCCGAGGGGCACTGCACGACCGATGGCCGGAGGCGCCGGCTCTGCTGGTCGTTCCACCCCACCCGGGAGACGGCCCTGGCCGACGAGGTGGCCTCCTACTGGCGCGATCAGGGCGTGCGGGCCGACGTGCGCCGGATTTCCACGACCCTCCAGGTCTCGATCTCCTCGCGGCTCCTCGCCGCCCTCTTCCTCGACGTCCTGGAGCTGGGCGCCGACTGCTACGGGCATCGCATTCCAGACGCCGTCTGGAGCCGACCGGAGGGAGAGCACCGGGCGCTCCTCTCGGGCCTGTGGCGCGGGGACGGCTCCTGGTCGCTCGTGGGCGGCGGCCCGAGCGTCGTCCTCGAGTACGGGACGGCGAGCCGTGCGCTCGCCGACGGCATGCTCCGCCTCCTCGGCGGCCTCGGGATCGTCGCCCGCTGGAAGGTGGGCCGGACGCGTCGGTCCACCGTCGACACCCACTGGCTGGTCGTCTCCGGGGCACGGGAGGTCGAGCGCCTCCTGGACCTCGTCCCACCCGCCGACCGGACGGGCATCCGGACCTCCGTCGCGCGGCAGGCGAAGCGAACCGCGCCCACCGGGTGGAGGGACGCCGGTCCGGGCGGGGCGATGGTGCGGGTCACGGGCCTGGCGCGACGACCGTTCCGCGCTCCGGTGTACTCGCTCGAGGTCCCGGAGGCCGGCACCTTCGTCACGACCGGCGGCCTCGTGGTCCACAACTGCTTCCCCAAGGACGTGAAGGCCATCATGACCATGGCCCGCGCGGTGGGCCTCGACTTCGACCTCCTGCGCTCGGTGGAGCGGGTGAACGAGCGGCAGAAGCGCTCGCTGGTCGAGAAGGCGCTGAAGCACTTCGGCTCGCTGCAGGGGCTCACCTTCGCGGTCTGGGGGCTCGCGTTCAAGCCCAAGACCGACGACATGCGCGAGGCACCGGCCATCACCGTCGTGGAGGGGCTCATCGGCAACGGCGCCCGGGTGCGGGCGCACGACCCGGTGGCGATGGAGGTCGCGGCCGCGCAGTTCAAGGGGCGGGTCGAGCTCTGCGCCGACCCCTACGCCGCGGCCGAGGGCGCCGACGCCATCTTCCTCGTCACCGAGTGGAACGAGTTCCGCCAGCCCGACTTCGCCCGCCTCAAGCGGACCATGCGCCAGCCGGTGCTCTTCGACGGGCGCAACGTCTGGGACCCGCGCAAGGTGCGCGAGCTCGGCTTCAGCTACCAGGGCATCGGGCGCGCCGCCCGGGAGTGAGGGCGCGGGCTACGCGCTCGCCCCGCCCGGCCCGCCGCCACCCGAGGAGAGCAGGAGCGCCGCCACCTCGTCGAGGACGCGGTCGAGGCGGGCGGCCACGGCCGGCTGGGAGAGGATGTCGAGCCGCGATCCCGGGTCGGCCACCAGCGCCGCGGCGACCGCGTCGGCCAGCCGGCCCGGCACGCGCATGCGCGCCACCGCCTCCGCCAGGTCGCGCTCGCCGCTGCCGGCCTCGCTGCGCCGCGCCAGCTCGAGCACGCACCGCTCCAGCGCGGAGACCCGCGGGGCCACCGCAGCCGGACCGCCGGGGGGGTAGGTGTCGTCCAGGATCTCGACGCGGAACTCGCGCCAGGGTCGCCCGCCGCCGGCGAGCTCCTCCACCAGCCGGACCCGGGCCACCCCGCGCAGCAGGATGTTGAAGCGGCCGTCGGGGAGCCGCTCGTCGGCCTCGACGAAGCCGGCCCCCGCCACCGGGTGGACGGGCGCGCGTTCCTGCATGGCCTGCCGGGGGTCGCGCAGCGTGGCCACCGCGAGGAGCCGGTCCCCGGCCAGGGCGGCCTCGGTCATGGCCCGGTAGCGCGGCTCGAAGACGTGGAACGGCGCGGGCGTGCCCGGGAAGACCACCACCTCGGGCAGCGGGAAGATCTTGAGTGCGCCGGTGGACCCGCCGAGGAGCGCACGGAGGCTCTCCGCGGCGGGATGTCCGGCGCCCTGGCTCATTCGGCGGCGGCCGACTCGATCCGCATCCCGTAGAACGACCGGTAGACGAAGACCAGCGTCACGGCGAGGAACACCGCGAAGAGGCCGATGCGCAGCCCACCCTGGCCGGCGCCGGTCATCTTGAGCGCCAGCTCGACGGCCAGCAGGCCGAAGAGGGTGGTGAACTTGATGACCGGGTTCATGGCCACCGAGGAGGTGTCCTTGAACGGGTCGCCGACGGTGTCGCCGACCACGCAGGCGGCGTGCAGCTCGGTGCCCTTGGCCTTGAGCTCGGTCTCGACGACCTTCTTCGCGTTGTCCCAGGCGCCGCCGGCGTTGGCCATGAAGAGCGCCTGGAAGAGGCCGAAGAAGGCGATGGAGATGAGGTAGCCGATGAAGAAGTACTCGTTCAGGAAGGCGAAGGCGAGGGTGGCGAAGAAGACCACCATGAAGATGTTCCACATGCCCTTCTGCGCGTAGACCGTGCAGATCTCGACGACCTTCTTCGAGTCCTCGACGCTGGCCTTCTCGACCCCCTCGAGCTTGATGTTCTTCTTGATGAACTCCACCGCGCGGTAGGCGCCGGTGGAGACCGCCTGGGTGGAGGCGCCGGAGAACCAGTAGATGACGGAGCCGCCGAGCAGCAGGCCGAGGAGGAACATGGGCTCGAGGATGGAGAAGTGTCCGCCCACGTTCTTGAGGAGCTGGGAGAGCTGGGCGGTGCTGGTCACCGCCGAGGCGGCCTCGCCCGCGTTCTGCTTGGCGATGCCGACGATGATCGAGAAGATCATGGTGGTGGCGCCCACCACCGCGGTGCCGATGAGCACCGGCTTGGCGGTGGCCTTGAAGGTGTTGCCGGCGCCGTCGTTCTCCTCGAGGAACTCCTTGCCCTTCTCGAAGTCGGGCTCGAAGCCGAAGTCCCTCTTCACCTCGGCCTTCACGTTGGGGACGTTCTCGATGAGGGAGAGCTCGTAGACCGACTGGGCGTTGTCGGTGACCGGGCCGTAGGAGTCGACGGCGATGGTGACCGGGCCCATGCCCAGGAAGCCGAAGGCCACGAGCCCGAAGGCGAAGACCGCCGGGGCGGCCATGATGGCCGAGAAGCCGGTGGTGGTGGAGACCAGGTAGGCGATGCCCATCAGGATGGCGACCACGAGCCCCATCCAGAAGGCCGAGAAGTTCCCGGCGGTGAGGCCGGCCAGCACGTTGAGCGAGGCGCCGCCCTCCTTCGAGGCGGTCACCACCTCGCGGACGTGGCGCGAGTTCACCGAGGTGAAGACCTTGATCATCTCCGGGATGATGGCGCCGGCGAGCGTGCCGCAGGTGATGATGGTGGCGAGCTTCCACCACAGCGACGTGTCGCCGTTCAGGCTGGGGATGAGCAGGTAGGAGACCACGTAGGTGAGGACCACCGAGACGATCGAGGTGAGCCACACGAGCGAGGTGAGCGGCGCCTCGAAGTCCATGTGGTCGGCGTTCGCGTACTTGGCCTTGGCCACCGCCTCGTTGATCCAGTACGAGACGACCGACGCGATCACCATCATGATGCGCATGGCGAAGATCCAGACGAGCAGCTGGGTCTGGATGGCCTGCGGGGCCACCGCGAGCAGGATGAAGGTGATGAGGGCCACGCCGGTCACGCCGTAGGTCTCGAAGCCGTCGGCGGAGGGGCCCACCGAGTCGCCCGCGTTGTCGCCGGTGCAGTCGGCGATCACGCCGGGGTTGCGGGCGTCGTCCTCCTTGATCTTGAAGACGATCTTCATGAGGTCGGAGCCGATGTCGGCGATCTTGGTGAAGATCCCGCCGGCGATGCGCAGCGCGGATGCGCCCAGCGACTCGCCGATGGCGAAGCCGATGAAGCAGGCGCCGGCGATGTCCCCCATGAAGAGGAGGATGAAGAGCATGATGAGCAGCTCGACGCTGATGAGCATCGTGCCGATCGACATGCCGGCCTGGAGCGGGATGGCGTACGTGGGGAAGGGCTTGCCGCGGAGGCTGGCGAAGGCGGTGCGGCTGTTCGCGTAGGTGTTCACCCGGATGCCGAACCAGGCCACCCCGGACGAGCCGAGGATGCCGATCAGGCTGAAGACGAGGATGATGGCCACCTTGCCCGGCCCGAACCCCTCGGAGAGGACGCCGAAGTAGACGACGATGATGACCGCGATGAAGGCCCAGAGGATCCCGATGAACTTGAACTGGGTGAGCAGGTAGGTCTTCGCGGTCTCGTAGATGAGCTCGGAGATCTCGAGCATCGACCGGTGGACCGGCAGGTTCTTCAGCCGGGCCGAGATGGAGAGCCCGAAGGCGAGTCCGAGCGCGGAGACCACCAGCCCGAGGGCGAGCAGGGTCCAGCCGCTGATGCTCCCGTTCAGGAACTTCTGGGCGCCGAGGTCCGGCAGGGTGAGGTTCGCCTCTCCGCCGCCCGCGTGGGGCGCGGCTGCGAGGACGATGGACGTGAGCATGGCGGGAAGATTCATGGCGGGAACCGTGGCCTCCGATGTGCGGAAAACCTCCCGGTGACCCCCCGGGAGGCGGCGCATACTACTGAACCGGTACCTCCCCCGCAAGGCGCGGTGCTCCACCCGGGTTGCCGGGCCCGGCGGCCGCGTTGTACGGTCGCCTCCCCGTGCTTCCGAACCCCTTCGCCCCGTTCCGGATCCGCCCCGGAGACCCGGTTCCGGAGTCGGAGGCGCTCGCCGCGAGCACGCTCGGCGCGCCCCTCGTCGTCGATCCCGCCGAGGGCGCCTCCCGCCACCTCGCCCCGTCGGCGCTCGCCCGGGTGGCGGCGGGGAGCGCGCTCGATCAGGCCGAGGCCTGCCGGGACGCCGACGGCCGGGTCTCCGGCACGGTCGGGCACGAGCGGGCCTGCCTGCACGCGACCCTCCACCGTTCCCGGATCGTGTCCACCAGCACGGCGCTGCTCGCCGAGGGCTGGGGCGGCGTCCTGCTCGACCGCCCGGACCTCGTGCTCGGGCTGGGGCTCTTCGGAGCCGGGTTCTGCGAGGCCTGCCAGGCGGCGTTCCACGCCGAGCTTCGCCGGGAGTACGGGGAGCAGGTGGAGGCCTTCGACTTCCGGCGCATCGCCGCCGACGAGCTCGTGTCGGCCCCCGGCGCGGTGAGCGTGCGCCGCCTCCATTTCGGCAGGGATTTCCTGAAGTTCCGCCTCGACTCCCTCCCGGACGCGATCGCCGCCTACGTGCTCCCGGTCCGCGACGCCGCCCGCTCCGCCGGGCGCCCGTTCCCGATCGTCGGCCGCTTCGAGCAGGTCGGCCCGGCCCAGTTCCAGGCCGCCCGCCTGCTCGACGGCGTGGTGCTCCCGCTCTCCCCGCTCCCCCACCACACCGGGGGAGCCGAGGCCCGGCTCTGGCGGGCGGCGGTGGGACGCCGGCCGGTTGCGGCCCAGCTTCCGGCGTCGGCCACACCGGCCCAGGTCACCCTGCACGCGGCCGCGCTCGCCGCCGCCGGCGTCTCGGTCGGGCTCGAGGAGGGGGAGCGGGCCCGCGCGCTGGCTCCCTTCCGGACCTTCCTGTCCGGACACGCCGGGCGCCGGGACGGCCGGACCTTCGAGCAGCCGCTCGCGGAGGTCCTGGTGTTCTACTCGCCGGAGGCCGACGTCTGGTCGAGCGGCCTCCACCGGCTCGAGCTGGAGGAGGTGGGGGAGCTCCTGTCCCGGATGCACGTCCAGTGGGACGTGGCCACCGGAGGCAGCCCGCTGCGGCCCGGCGCGGTGCTGGTGCTCCCCCAGGCCATCGGCCTCACGCCGGTCGAGGCCACCGCGGTGACGCGCTTCCTGGAGGCCGGGGGGCGCATCGTGACCCTGGGAGAGGCCCGCGCGGCCGGACCGGGGGGGCGCATGCTCCCGCCGTTCCTGCCGGAGGCGAAGGTGGGACGGTCCCGGAAGGCCACGCGGGCCGGCGAGGGCGCGCTCGTCGCCCTGCCGCCGCTCGTGCCGTCCCCGTCGGGCGGGACGCCGGGGCAGCCCGGCCCGGACGAGCTCGAGCGAGGCCTCACCGCGCTCCTCGGCACGCGACGCCGCGCGGTCCAGGTGGTCTCCCCCACGCCGCTCGCGGTCGCGGCCTTCCGTCCCCCGAAGCGGCTCGACGTGCACGTCTCGTCGTTGGCCGGGGGCCTCGTGAAGGGCGCCACGCTGGTCCTCTCCGCGGAGCACGCCGGGTCGGCGCGGCGGGCCCGCTTCCGCGGCGCCGACGGCGTGGACGAGAAGATCCCGCTCGTCCCCTCCGCCGGCGAGCTGGCCGCGGTGCTGCCCGACTTCCTCTCCTACGGCGTCCTCTCCATCGTGACCTGATCCGGGGGACCGGAGAGGGGCAGGCGCACCGAGAAGGTCGTGCCCCGGCCCGGCTCGCTCTCGACCTGGATCGATCCGCCGTGGCGGGCCACGATGCCGTGGACGATGGACAGGCCGAGCCCCACGCCGCGCCCGCCCTCCTTCGTGCTGTAGAAGGGCTCGAAGACCCGGGCCTGGACCTCGGGCGGCATGCCCTTGCCGTCGTCCTGCACCCGGGCCACGAGCTCGTCCCCGCCGTCCTCGAGCACGAGCCGCACCGTCCCGCCCTCGGCGGGCAGGGCCTGGGCGGCGTTCGTGATCAGGTTCACGAAGACCTGAAGCAGCCCGGCCCGGCCGCCGGTCACGAGCGGCGCGGGGGCGAACTCCTGGAGGATGCGGGCCCGTGCCTCGCGCAGCGCCGGGTCGCACATCCGCGCCGCCTGGTCGAGCAGCACCGCCAGGTCGAGCGGCTCGGGGTTGTCGGCGCTCGGGCGCGCGTAGGTGGTGAGGTCGCGCGCGAGCCGCTGGATGCGCTCCCCCGCGTCGCGGATGCGGCGGAGCTTCTCGGCGTCCCCGGGGTCGAGCTCGCGCCCGCGCCGCCGCTCGAGCAGGTGGTCGGAGTAGGTCACCACCGCGACGAGCGGGTTGTTGAGCTCGTGCACGATGCCGGCCGCCACCTGGCCCACCGCGGCCAGCCGCTGGAAGTGCTCGGCGCGGCGCTCCATGGCCCGCAGCGCGGTGAGGTCCTGGCCGATGGCGATGACGCCCTCCACCTCCCCCCCGTGCCCGACGATGGGCGCGGTGTGGAAGGTGACGAGCGCCTCCCCTCCTCCCCGGACGGCGAGCCGGGTCTCGAAGCCGGTCACCGCCTCCCCGTCGATGCCACGCCGGAGCACGCCGAGCGCCCGGTCCCGCTCGGCGAGCGGGAGGAGCGCGAGCACGTCCGCCCCCAGCGCGTCCTCGACGCGCACGCCGGTGACCCGGGAGAGCGCCCGGTTGAAGAGCTGGACGTGGTGCTGCCGGTTCGTCACCAGGATGAGCGCGTTGGCGTTCTCGAGCAGCTCCTCGAGCCAGTTCTTGAGGAAGGTGACCTCGGCGACCGAGCGCACGTTGCGGAGCGCCATCGCCGCGGGGGTGGCCACCTGGACGAGCAGCGGCTCGTCCAGGGACGGGTCGCCGGGGGCGCCGGGCGGGTACTCGAGGCTCGCCACCCCGAGGAGCTGGCTCCCCGCCGCGAGCGGCACCGCCACCGCCCGTGCGCTGCCCGCGCAGCAGGGGACGTCCTCGTCCACGATGCGGAGGCCGAAGGAGCGGAGCGCGCCCTCGGGCAGCCCCGCCTGCAGGACCGCTGCGCGCCGCAGCGACACCGGGGGCAGTCCGCCCCCCGCCACGGGCGCCGACAGCAGGGTCTCCACCGGCGCGAGCGTCTTCGGGTCGAGGGTGCGGATGCTGCGGAACCGGCCGGGGAACAGCGAGGCCAGCGCGCCGTCGAGCGCGGCGGCGACGTCGCCGTGCGCGTGCGACTGCGCGAGGCCCCGGGTCAGCTCGAGCAGCGCGCGGGCCGTTCCCGGGTCGCCGGGTGCCGTCGACGGGTGCACGAGCCCGAGCCAGGGTCCGGGCCCGTCCGGCCCGCCCCGCAGCTGGCTCCCGGCCGGGAGCAGCGCCGAAACCGGCTCGCCGGCGCAGGCCGCGGCCGGCCTCCCCGCCAGCCGCCCCAGGGCCCCGTTCGCCCGCAGCACGCGCCCGTCCTGCACCAGCGCGGCCGGGACCGACAGTCGCTCGAAGGCCGCCGAGAGCGCGTCGTCCACGTCCGGTCACCGTCCCGCGCGGTGGGCGGCCATCGCGGCGGCCATCACCTCGCGCACCGGGACGCCGTGCTCCCCGGCCCGGGCCAGGCAGTCGTCCCACTCCGGGTGCGCGCCCACCTCGACCCCGCCGCGCCGACCCACCTTCACCCGCACCTCGCCGTAGCGCGTGGCGACCGGGAGGAGCTCCCGCTCGAGCTCGACGCGGTCCACCGGGTGGATCCGCACGCCGAGCGTGGTGGTCTCCTCGAGGAGGACCCGGACCACGGCGTCGCGCCGGCCGGCGTCGACGAGGACGCCGACCAGGACGCCGGGTCGCCCCTTCTTCATGGTGAGCGGCGCCGCCCAGGCGTCCCGCGCTCCGGCGGCGAGGGCGGCCTCGATGGCGCGGGCCACGAGCTGCCCCGGGCAGTCGTCGAGATTGGCCTCGACGACGAGCAGGCCGTCCCGCGCCGCCTCCTCGCCGAGCGTCATGCGCAGGAGGTTGGGCCGGTCGGCCCACCGGGCCGTGCCCACGCCGTGCCCCACCCGCTCGGCCACGAGCGCCGGGAAGGTGGAGGGGTCGCCGACCTCGGCGAGCACGGCGAGCAGCGCCGCGCCGGTGGGCGTCACCGCCTCGCCGCGCGGCCCACCGGGCCGGAAGGGGACGCCCTTCAGGATCTCCACCACCGCCGGCGGCGGCACGGGGAGCCGCCCGTGGGCGGTGTCCACGAAGCCCTGGCCGGTCTCGGGCGGCGGGCAGAGGACCCGCGGCCATCCGAGCAGCTCCATCACCGCCGCCGCGGCGCAGACGTCGACGATGGAGTCGACGGCTCCCACCTCGTGGAAGTGGACCCGCTCGACGGGGACGCCGTGCACGGCCGCCTCGGCCCGCCCGATGCGCTCGAAGAGGGCGCGGGCGGCCGCGCGCGCCCGCGGCGCGAGGCCGCTGCCGTCCACGACCTCCAGGATCTCGGCGAGGTGGCGCTCCTCCGGCGCCGCGCCCTCCACCACCACCTCGACGTGGGTGCCGCGGATGCCGCCCACCTCGGCCGGCGTGGCGACCAGGCGGAAGCCGGGCAGGCGCAGGCCGCGCAGCGCGGCGTCGATCCCGTCCCGCGGGACGCCCAGGTCGAGCGCCGCAGCCAGGAACATGTCGCCGGCGATCCCGCCCACCGGCTCCAGCAAGAGGATGCGCGACATGACCGGGCTCTACCTCCGGGCGACGAGACCGGCCACGAATCCCGCCCCGAACCCGTTGTCCACGTTCACCACGGTGACGTTCGGGGCGCAGGAGTTGAGCATGGTGAGGAGCGCCGCGATCCCGCCCAGGCTGGCCCCGTAGCCGACCGAGGTGGGGAGGCCCACCACCGGCTTGCCCACGAGTCCCCCCACCACGCTGGGGAGCGCGCCCTCCATCCCGGCCGCCACCACGATGGCCACCGCGCGGTCGAGGTCGCCGCGGCGGGCGAGGAGCCGGTGCAGGCCGGCCACGCCCACGTCGTAGATCCGGATCACCGGGACGCCCATCACGTCGAGGGTGACCGCCGCCTCCTCGCAGGCCGGGACGTCGCTCGTGCCGGCGCAGCAGACCGCGACCGGGCCCCGCACCGGGAGGTCCATCCGCCCGCGCGAGAGGGTGCGCGAGACCGGGTCGTAGCGGGAGCCGCGCACGGCGCGACGCGCCGGACCGGCCTTGGCGGCGTCGAGCCGGGTCACGAGCAGCGGGCCGCGCGCCGCCAGCTTGCGGGCGATGGCCGCCACCTGCGCGGCGGTCTTGCGCTCGGCGAGCACCACCTCGGGCATGCCCACCCGCAGCGCCCGGTGGTGGTCGATGGCGGCGTAGCCGCCCAGCTCCTCGTAGGGCGCGCCCTTCAGCGCGTCCACCACGCGGTCCACGCCGGTCCGGCCGCGGCGCAGGTCGAGGAGCAGGCGGCGGAGCGCCTTCTCGTCCATCACCCGACCTCCAGGATCCCGGCCAGGGCGCCGAGCCGGGCCGGGTCGGGGAGCAGGAGGAGGACGCCGGTTCGGTCGGGCGACCCGAGCCGGACGCCCACCGCCGGCCCGGCGGCGCCGGGAGCGAGCACGTCGAGGCAGGCGCGGGCGCCCCCGCGGGTGAGCCGGGGCACGCCGTGGAGCAGGCGCACCTGGACCTGGCGCGCCAGCGCGGAGACGAACGCCGATCCGGCGATGTTGCCCATCTCCACGAGCGCGCTCTCCCCGACCGCGTCGAGCGAGCCCGCGGCCGCGTCGGGCACGAGCCGCTGGGACACCTGCTCCGCCTCGTCGGCCGGGAGGACCAGCACGAGCCACCCGCCCACCGGGTCCTGGAGCTCCATGGCCACCGCCACCAGGTCGTCGCCGGGCCGTCCGGCCATCCGCGCGACCCCGGCGGGGTCCGGACCCTCGACCAGGATGACCTCCTCCACCGCGGTGGCCCTGCCGGTGAGCCGTCCCACCGCGACGGCGGCCTCGCGCCCGCCCTCGGCGGCGAGCCGGCGCAGGGCGTCCAGCACGCGGGCGCGGTCCGGGGCGCTCACGCGGCCACCAGGCGGGAGACGTCGAGGACGAAGACCGGCCGGCCGTTCCCCAGCACGGTGACGGCGGAGAGCCCGGGCACGAGCGCCAGCGGCCCGTGCAGCGGCTTCAGGACGGCCTCCTCCTGCCCGAGGAGCTGGTCCACCGCCAGCCCGACGCGGCCTGATTCACTTTCCGTCACGACCACCGAGCGGCGCCGGTCGGGCGGGGAGCTCCGCTCGCCGAGCAGCGCCCCCAGGTCGTGGACCGGGACGTGGGCGCCGTCGAAGGCGAGCTGGGGCGCCCCGGCGGCGCGGTCGAGCGACCCGATGCGGGCCTGGGCCGCCCCGTGCACCTTGGAGACCGGGATGGCCAGCACCTCGGCGCCCACCCGGACGAGCAGCACCGGCTGCATGGCCACGGTGAGCGGCAGCCGCAGCGTGAACCGGGTCCCGGAGCCGCGACGGCTCTCCACCGCCAGCGTGCCGGCGAGCGACTCGACGCTGCGCTTCACCGCGTCCATGCCCACCCCGCGCCCGGAGACGTCGGTGACCTGGCCGGCGGTCGAGACCCCGGGCAGGCAGGAGAGCAGCAGGGCCTCGGACTCGGGCAGCGCCGCCGCCGCCTCCGCGCCGATCACGCCCCGGGCCACCGCCGAGCGGCGCAGCGCGTCCGGATCCATGCCCCGCCCGTCGTCCTCCAGCTCGAGGATCACCCGGTCGCGCTCGCGGCGCGCCGTGAAGGCGACCCGCCCGGTGGGACGCTTGCCGGCGGCGATGCGCTGGGCGGCCGGCTCGATCCCGTGGTCGACGGCGTTGCGCAGGAGGTGCAGGACCGGGTCGGTGATCTCCTCCAGCAGGGCGCGGTCGACCTCGATCTCGGCCCCGCTCACCACCACCTCCACCTGCTTGCCGGTGCGGCGGGCGAGATCGCGGGCCGCCCGCGGGAGCCGGTCGGAGAGCGCGGTGAGCGGCGTCATGCGCGCGGTCATCACGCGCGCGTGCAGGTCCTTGGCGATGGACTGGATCCGGTCGAGCCCCTCCTCGTGCGCGCGCCGACCCGACTCGGGCATGGCCCGGCCGAGCTCGCGCAGCCGGGCGGTGGCGAGCAGGAGCTCGCCGGCCACGTCGAGGAACTCTTCGAGCATCTCGGCCCGCACCCGCACCGTGCGCGCCTACGACGCGGGCGGCGCGCCGCTCGTGCTCA
>JBBIOL010000033.1:0-35141 GCA_037443385.1 Anaeromyxobacteraceae bacterium | reverse complement strand
CTCGACGCCGGCTGGTCGTCGCCACCGACCTCACCGCCAGCGCCTGGAGGCTCGACGCGCCCGCGCCGGCGGTGACCACGCCAGCCGGCCCGCTGCGACCGGAGGTGACGCTCCTCGACGCCGCCCGCGGCGAGCGGCTGGCCAACCGCTGGGTGGGCGGCCTCGTCGCGGAGCCGGACCCGGCCGCCGGCGGCCACGGGTTCCGGCTCACGGTCGCCGTGAACGGCGTGGGGGCGGACCCGGGTCGGGACGTTCCGCTCCAGCTGCGCGTGGGCACGGGCAAGGACGAGCGGACGGTGCTGCGGTCGCTGCTCGAGCTGCCCGCCGACGGGACGGTCCGCAAGGTGCTCTCCCACGACTTCGCGAGCGGCGGTCCCGCGGTGGTGACCGCGGCGCTGCCGCCGGACGCGCTCCCGGAGGACGACGCGCTCACCGTGGTGGTGGACGTCCCCCGCGACGTGAAGGTGCTCGTGGTGAACGGGGCGCCGTCCGCGGTCCGCCACCGGGACGCGGCCTACTTCCTGGAGGCGGCGCTCTCCGGTCCGGCCTCCCCGGTGCGTCCCACGGTGGTGGACGCCGAGGGGTTCGCGAAGGCCCGCCTCTCCGACTTCGACGTGGTGATGCTCCTCGACCTGCGCGCCCCGGGCCCCCGCGCCGCCGAGCTCCGCTCCTTCGTGGAAGGCGGCGGGGGCCTCTTCGTGGCCATGGGAGACGACGTCGATCCCGACCGCTGGGAGGAGGAGGCGCGCGGGCTGCTCCCGGCGCCGCTCCACCTCGTCAAGACCGCGGCCGAGCGGAGCGGGCCGGCCGGGGAGGCGCGGGCCGCGCGGCTCGCCGAGATCGACTGGGACCATCCGGCGCTCCGGGTCTTCACCGGGCCGGCGCGGGAGGGGCTCGAGTCGGTGCGCACCTGGCGCTACATGCTGCTCAAGCCCGCCGCCAAGGAGGGCGGGGCGCGCGTGCTGGCCCGCTACGAGGACGGGGCCACCGCGCTCGTGGAGGCCCGGCGCGGGCGCGGCCGGGTGATGCTCTACGCCTCCACGCTCGACCCGGAGTGGTCCGACTGGACCATCCGCACGAGCTTCCTGCCGGCCATGCAGCGCATCGCCGCCTGGCTGGCCGGGGCGCTCGACGACCGGCGCTCGGCGCCCGGACAGGTGGGCGCCCCGCGCCCGCTCTCGCTCCCGCCCGGGACGGCGCTCGCCGGTGTCGTCGGGCCGGACGGACGGGAGCGCCGCGACGCCGGCGCGCGCGGCGAGCCCGGCAGGGACGCGGCGGTCACGGTGACGCCCGACCGTCCCGGGCTCTGGCAGGTCCGCATCCGCGACCTCGCCACCGGGGGCGAGCGGCTCGAGCCCGGGCTCGCCTTCGCGGCCTGGCCCGACCCGCGCGAGTCGGACGTGCGCCGGCTCGAGCCCGCCGAGCTCACCGCCTGGTTCGGCGGGGAGGCCATCGCCCGGGTGGCCTCCGACGGCAAGCCGTCCGGGACGCGCGACGTGCCGCTCTGGTCGTGGCTGCTCCTGCTCGCGGTGGCCGCGTTCCTCGCCGAGGGCTTGCTCCTCGGCTGAGCCGGCCCCATCATGGCCCGGCCCATGGGTGCCTCCCTCGACGCCGAATGCGCTGGGCTCCTCTGCGTGGGCTTCGAGGGGACGACGCCGTCCGCCGAGGTGCTCGAGCTCGTCCGGCGCGGCGTGTACGGCGTCATCCTCTTCGCCCGGAACGTGGAGAGCGCCGAGCAGGTGGCCGGGCTGTCCGCCGCGCTGAAGCGCGCCGCCGGACGCCCGCTCCTCGTCTCCGTCGACCAGGAGGGGGGGAGGGTGGCCCGCCTCCGGGCCCGGCACGGCTTCACCGAGCTCCCCCCGATGCGGACGGTGGGCGAGGCCGGGGACGAGGGGCTCTGCCACGAGGTCGGGGCGCTGCTCGGCCGGGAGCTGCGCGCCGTCGGGATCGACCAGGACTACGCCCCGGTCGTCGACGTGGACACGAACCCCGCCAACCCCGTCATCGGCGACCGCTCCCTCTCCCGCGACCCGGAGCGGGTGGCGCGGCTCGGGGCGGCGCTGGCCCGGGGGATCCAGTCGGCCGGCGTCGCCGCCTGCGCGAAGCACTTCCCCGGCCACGGCGACACGAGCCAGGACTCCCACGCCGAGCTGCCGAGGCTGCCGCACCCGCTCTCCCGGCTGGAGGCGGTCGAGCTCCTCCCGTTCCGGGCGCTGGCCCGCGCCGGGGTGGCCTCGGTGATGACCGCCCACGTGGTCTTCGACGCGCTCGACCCCGGACGGCCGGCGACGCTCTCCCCGCCGGTGATGCGGCTCCTGCGCGAGCACTGCGGATTCGACGGGCCGGCCCTCTCCGACGACCTGGAGATGAAGGCGGTGGCGGCCCACTACCCCCTCGAGGAGGCGGTGCCCGGGGCGGTGGCCGCCGGCGCGGACGGGCTGCTCGTCTGCCACCGCGCCGAGGTGCAGCACCGGGCGATCGACCTGCTCCGACGGGCGGTGGAGACCGGGACGGTCTCCCCGGCCCGGCTCGCCGGGGCCCGGGCGCGCCTCTCCCGCCTCCTCGGCTGGGCGGGGCCGCCCCCGGACCCGGCCCGCGCCCGCGAGGCGCTGCGCCGGCCGGAGGCGCTCGCGCTCGCCGCCCGGCTCCCCCGGGCGGCGGAGGGCCGGGATCCCACCGCCGCGTGAGCCGGGAGGGAAGGCGCCCACCCTTTCCCCGCCGCGGATCCGTGTGCTAGATCGCTGATTTCATTCCTCGACCGGAGGTCTCGATGCGCGCCGCACGTGCCGTTGCACTCCTCGCAGCATCCGTCGCCCTCGTCGGCTGCCAGGGCAAGAAGCCCGAGGCCGAGGCTCCGGCGAAGGCCGCTCCGGCGCAGGCCCCGGCGGGGGACCGGATCCTGGTCGGCCACATCGGGTCGATGACCGGGCAGGAGGCCACCTTCGGCCAGTCCACCGACAACGGCATCAAGCTCGCCATCGAGCAGTGGAACGCCCGGGGCGGCGTGAAGGGCAAGCCGATCACGCTCCGGACCTACGACAGCCAGGGCAAGCCCGAGGAGGCGGCCGTGGCCGCCACGCGCCTCGTCGTGAACGACAAGGTGAACCTGCTGCTCGGCGAGGTGGCCTCCTCCCGGTCGCTCGCCATGGCACCGGTGGCCGACGCGAACGGCACCCCCATGATCACCCCCTCGTCCACGAACCCACGCGTGACGAAGGACAAGGACAAGGTCCGGCCCTACGTCTTCCGCGTCTGCTTCATCGACCCGTTCCAGGGGACGGTGATGGCCAAGTTCGCCCGCGAGCGGAAGATCGACCGGGTCGCCATCCTGCGCGACGTCGGCAACGACTACTCGATGGGGCTCGCCGACTTCTTCCTCGCCAAGTTCAAGGAGCTCGGCGGGACCATCGTCGACGACCAGAGCTACAAGGCCGGCGACCAGGACTTCAAGGCCCAGCTCACCGCCATCAAGAACAAGAACCCCCAGGCCGTCTACGTCCCCGGCTACTACACCGACGTGGCGCTCATCGCCCGCCAGGCCCGCGAGCTGGGGATGAAGCAGCCCCTGCTCGGCGGCGACGGCTGGGACTCCGCCAAGCTCTACGAGATCGGCGGGAAGGCCATCGAGGGCTCGTTCTACTCGAACCACTACTCGCCCGACGACCCGAGCCCGCGCATCCAGGAGTTCGTCAAGGCCTACCAGGCCCGCTTCGGCTCGGTCCCGGACGGGCTCGCCGCCCAGGGCTACGACGCCGCCATGGTCGGCTTCGACGCCATGAGCCGCGCCCCGAGCCTCTCCGGGTCGGACGTGCGCGACGCCATCGCCGCCACGAAGGGGTACCCCGGGGTCACCGGCATCATCACCATCGACGAGAACCACGACGCGGTGAAGCCGGCGGTGGTGCTCGAGGTGAAGGACGGGAAGTCGGTCTTCGTCAGCACCGTCGCTCCCTGACGATCGCCGCCGTCCGGCCCCGCCCGCTTGACCGAGTTCCTCCAGCACGTCGTCAACGGGGTCTCGCTCGGGACCATCTACGCCCTCATCGCCCTGGGCTACACGATGGTCTACGGCGTCCTGAAGCTCATCAACTTCGCCCACGGCGACGTCTACATGGCGTCCGCCTTCGCCGGGTTCTACGTGGCGTCCGCGCTCGGCGTGCGCGACGACCCGACCATCGGCAAGGCGCTCCTCGTCTTCCTCGGCGCCATGGCGGCGGCGGCCGCGCTCGGGTTCGCCATCGAGCGTTTCGCCTACCGCCCGCTGCGGGACCGGCCGAGGCTCACCGCGCTCATCACCGCCATCGGGGTCTCCTTCCTGCTCGAGTACGGGTTCCAGCTCCCCAGCCTGCAGGCCCAGGGCCGGACCTTCGAGGAGGTGCTGCGCGGGTGGGGGTGGGGCGTGCCCGGGTGGCTCCACGCGCTCGTGGGCGCGCTCCCGGCCGACTTCCCGCCCGGGCCCACCCCGCGCTTCTTCCCCGAGCCCTTCACCCGGGTGGACTGGACGGTGCTGGGCGGCGTCCACGTCTCCAACTACGACCTCGTCTCCTTCCTCGTCGCCGTGGGCTTCATGCTGGTCCTCCAGTGGATCGTCTACCGGACCCGGTTCGGCCGGGCCATGCGCGCCGTCTCCTTCGACCCCCGCGTGGCGGGGCTCATGGGCATCCCGGTGAACCGGGTCATCTCGCTCACCTTCGTGCTCGGCAGCGTGCTCGCCGCGGTGGCCGCCCTGCTCGTGGCCGGCTCCCGCCCGCGCATCGATCCCATCATGGGGCTCATGCCCGGCCTCAAGGCCTTCGTCGCCGCGGTCTTCGGCGGGATCGGCAACGTGCCCGGCGCCATGCTGGGCGGCATCGTGCTCGGCCTCGCCGAGGAGATGGTGGCCGGCTACATGGTCTCGTCGTTCCGCGACGGCATCGCCTTCGCCATCCTGATCCTGGTGCTCCTCCTCCGGCCCGAGGGGCTGCTCGGGCGCGTCACCGTGGAGAAGGTGTGATGGGGCGCGCCCGGCTCGTCCTGCGCTCGGTGGCGCCCTTCCTCCTCTCGTTGCCCGTGCTCTGGCTCCTGCAGCGGGCCTCCCCGCCCGACGTGTCGATCGTGCTGGTCTCGATCGCCGTCAACGTGATCCTGGCGGTCTCGCTCAACGTGGTGAACGGCTTCACCGGGCAGTTCTCCATCGGCCACGCGGCCTTCATGGCGGTGGGGGCCTACACCGCGGCGCTCCTCACCACCGGGCTCGCCGACGTGCAGCTGCTCGGGCTCGGCGAGGGGGCCTCCGACGGCGTGATCTTCCTCCTGGCCCTCGTCGCCGGGATGGCCTCCGCCTCGCTGGCCGGCCTCGCGGTCGGGATCCCGTCGCTCCGACTCCGGGGCGACTACCTCGCCATCGTCACGCTCGGCTTCGGCGAGATCATCCGGGTGGTCATCGAGAACACGCGCGCGCTGGGCCAGGCCACCGGGATCTCCGGCCTCCCCGCCCACACCAACGTGATCTGGGCCGGCATGGGCGTGGTCGCCACCGTGGTCATGGCGCGGAGGCTGCTCCTGTCCACCCAGGGCCGCGCGCTGCTCGCCATCCGCGAGGACGAGGTGGCGGCCGAGGCCATGGGCGTCGACACGGTGGGCTGGAAGGTGCGCGCCTTCGTGATCTCGGCGGCCTTCGCCGGCCTGGCCGGGGCGCTGCTCGTCCACAAGATCCAGCTCGTCACCCCGCGCATGTTCACCTTCGTGAAGTCGATGGAGGTGGTGGTGATGGTGGTGCTCGGCGGGATGGGGTCCATCACCGGGTCGATCGTGGCCGCCACCGTGCTCACCGTGGCGCTCGAGTGGCTGCGCGGCCTCGATCAGTACCGCATGGTGATCTTCTCCATGCTCCTCATCGTGCTCATGCTCACGCGCCCCACCGGCATCTTCGGGACGCGCGAGATCTGGGAGGCCGTCCCGCGCTGGCTCCGGCGGCGGGGAGGCGCGGCGTGAGCGGCGCGGGGGAACCGGTCCTCGAGGCCCGCGGCGTGACCATGCGCTTCGGCGGCCTCACCGCGCTCGGCGGCTTCGACCTCGCGCTGCGCCCCGGCGAGCTCGTCGGGCTCATCGGCCCGAACGGGGCCGGCAAGACCACCGCCTTCAACGCGCTCACCGGGGTCTACGCGCCCAGCGAGGGCGAGGTGCGGGTCTGCGGCCAGCGGGCCAACGGTCTCCGGCCGCATCGCATCTGCGCGCTGGGGGTGGCCCGCACCTTCCAGAACGTCCGGCTCTTCAAGGAGCTCACCGCCTTCGACAACGTCCGCATCGCCTGCCACGCCGGATCGCGGAGCGGCTTCACCTCGGCCTGGCTGCTCACCCCCACCCACGACGCCGAGGAGCGGCGCATCGCCGAGCGGGCCGACGCGTTCCTCGCGGTGATGGAGCTCTCCCACCGGCGGGACGAGCTGGCGCGCAACCTGCCCTACGGCGAGCAGCGGCGCCTCGAGATCGCGCGTGCGCTCGCCACCGGGCCGCGGGTGCTCTGCCTCGACGAGCCGGCGGCCGGGATGAACGCGTCGGAGAAGGTGGCGCTCCTCGAACTCATCCGCACGGTGCGCGACCGGTTCTCGCTCGCCATCCTGGTCATCGAGCACGACATGCGGCTCGTCCTCGGGGTCTCCGAGCGCGTGCTGGTGCTCGACCACGGGGTCACCATCGCCCACGGCCGTCCGGAGGAGGTCCGCCGCGATCCCAAGGTGATCGAGGCCTACCTCGGCGACGGGAAGCTGAAGCTCCGCCCGCCGCGGGCCGGGGGAGGAGCCGGGTGAGCGCGCCGCTCCTCGTCCTGCGCGACCTCGTGGTCCACTACGGGGTGATCCGGGCGCTCTCCGGCGTCACGCTGGAGGTGCCCGAGGGGCGCATCGTGGCCCTCATCGGCGCGAACGGCGCCGGCAAGAGCACCACGCTGCGGGCCATCTCCGGGCTGGTCCGGCCCACCTCCGGCGCGGTGGAGCTCGACGGGCGGTCGATCGCCGGCCTGGCCTCGCACGAGATCGTGGCGCGGGGCGTCGCGCAGGCGCCGGAGGGGCGCGGCATCTTCCTCAACCTCACCGTGCGCGAGAACCTGGAGCTCGGGGCCTACCTGCGCCGCGACCGGGACGGGGTGGAGGCCGACCGGGAGCGGGCCTGGTCGCTCTTCCCCATCCTGAAGGAGCGGGGAGGGCAGGTGGCGGGAACCCTCTCCGGCGGGGAGCAGCAGATGCTCGCGGTGGCCCGCGCGCTCATGAGCCGGCCGCGCCTCTTGCTCCTCGACGAGCCCTCCCTGGGGCTCGCGCCCCAGGTGGTGGACCGGATCTTCCAGGTGATCCAGGAGATCAACGAGGCGGGCGTGTCGCTCCTCCTCGTCGAGCAGAACGCCAACATGGCCCTCCAGGTCGCGCACCGTGCCTACGTGCTCGAGACCGGGACCATCGTCATGCAGGGCAGCGGCCAGGACCTGCTCGAGAGCCCGGACGTGCGCAAGGCCTACCTGGGGGAGTAGGGTGGGCCGGCAGGATCGGGAGGGACGACTGGCCAGCCTCGGAACGTTCATCGTCGAGCTCCGGCGCCGGCGGGTCATCCGCACCCTCATCGCCTGGGGCATCGTCTCCTTCGCGGTGCTGCAGGTCGCCGAGCCCATCCTCCACGCCCTCCACCTCCCCGACGGCGCGCTCACGGGCGTGGTGGTGGTGCTCGCCGCCGGCTTCCCGGTGACCGCCGTCCTCTCCTGGCTCTTCGACATCGGGCCCCGCGGCGTGGAGCGCACCGCCTCCGCCCGCGGCGGCGACGACACGCTGGCCCGGACCACGCTGGCCGCACCCACCCGGCGCGGGGCCGTCTCCGACGGCCCCATGCCGGTCCTGCTCCGGGTCGCGCGCGGGGAGGCCGAGCCCGCCGAGGCCCGCTTCGGCGGCACCTTCGTCGTCGGGCGCAGCAGCGGTTGCGACGTCCGGGTGCGCCAGCCGTTCGTGAGCCGCCAGCACCTCCGGGTGGAGTTCGACGGCGAGCGGTGGTGGATCGAGGACCTGCGGACCCTGAGCGGCACCTACGTGGACGGCAAGGCCATCCGGCGCATCCCGCTCACCGGCGCTGTGGAGGTCGAGGTGGGGCAGGGCGGGCCCCGGCTGTCGATCACGCCGGCGACCCCGCCGGCGGCCGGCTAGCCCGCCCGCTCCGCCCGGATCTCCCGGAGCCGGCGCCGCCGGGCCGGGGCGGCCGCGAGCTGTCCCGCGCCCACCGCCAGCCCGGCCACGAAGCAGGCGCCCCAGACGCCCCCGGGCCCGAAGCGGGCGAGCCCCCAGGCTCCCAGCAGCGGCGCCCCGAACGCCGCCACCGACCAGGCGAGCGAGTAGGCGCCCTGGTAGCGGCCGCGGACCGCCTCCGGCGCGAGGTCGGCGGGGATGGTCGAGATGACCGGCAGGTAGGCGATCTCGCCCACCGTCCAGACCACGATCCCGAGCGCGTACCAGCCCACCGAGTGGTGGATCGCGTTCATGCCGAACCCGAGGCCGATGAGGGAGCAGCCGAGCGCCATGACCCGCCCCGGGTCGCGGGCGGAGATGAAGCGCGCGGCCAGCGGCTGGAGCACCACGATGACGGCGCCGTTCAGCGCCATGAGCAGCCCGTAGCCGGCCGGGGAGACCCCGTGCTCGGCCATGTCCACCGGCAGCGCCAGCTGGAACTGGAAGAAGACGGTGGCGAGCACGACGTGGAGCAGCAGGAAGGGCAGGTAGACCCGGTCGCGCAGCGGCAGCACGAGCCCCCGCAGCACCTGCCGCACCGTCTCCGGGTGGGAGGCGGGCCGCGTCTCCGGGACGTAGCGCCACACCACCCACGCGAAGGCGAGCGAGGTGAGGCCGTCGCCCACGAAGAGCCAGAGGTAGCTCACCGACGCGATGAGGCCGGCCAAGGCGAGGCCGATCGCGACCCCCAGGTTCACCGCCCAGTAGAGCAGCGCGAAGGCGCGCACGCGGTCGCCCGGGGGGACCACGTCGGCCACCACGGCGTGCGAGGCGGGCCGGTAGATCTCGCCGATGAAGCCGACCCCGAGCACGAGCGGGCCGAGCAGCGCCGGGGACCGGACGAAGCCGAGCGCGACCGTGAGCGCCGCCCCGCCGAGCAGCGACAGGAAGAGGGCGGCCCGCCGCCCCAGCCGGTCGGCGACCACGCCGGAGACCGGCCCGGCCCCGATGGCGCCGAGGCCCCACAGGGAGACCAGCCCGCCGGCCTCGGCCACCGACACGCCGCGCTCGCCGGTGAGGTAGAGCGAGAGGAAGGGGACCACGAAGCTCCCCACCCGGTTCACGAGCAGTCCCACCCAGAGCGCCCAGTAGGCGCGCGGCAGGCCGCCGACGGCGTCGTGCAGGGTGCTGCGGAGCGATGGAAGCCCGGGGTTCACGGCGCGCCGGTTGTAACCCGAAACGGCGACGGCCGCCCCGGAGGGCGGCCGTCGGGTGCTGCGGGGCCGCGCAACGGCCTAGGTGTCGAAGTAGAGCGCGTACTCGAGCGGGCTCGGGCGCATCCGGATCGGGTTCACTTCCTTGTCGTACTTGTACTGGATCCAGGTCTCGATCACGTCCTCGGTGAAGACGTCGCCCTTGAGGAGGAAGGCGTGGTCCTTGCGCAGGTTCTCGAGCGCCTCGTCGAGCGAGCCCGGCATCTTGGGGACGTCCTTCAGCTCCTCCGGCGTCATGCCGTAGATGTCCTTGTCGAGCGGCTGCCCCGGGTTCACCTTGTTCTCGATGCCGTCGAGGCCGGCCATGAGCATGGCGGCGAAGGCCATGTAGCCGTTGGCGGCCGGGTCGGGCGAGCGGAACTCGATGCGCTTCGCCTTGGGGGAGGGCGAGTACATGGGGATGCGGATCGACGCCGAGCGGTTGCGCGCCGAGTAGGCCAGGTTCACCGGGGCCTCGAAGCCGGGCACGAGCCGCTTGTAGCTGTTCGTGGTCGGGTTGCAGAACGCCGCCAGCGCCGGGGCGTGCTTGAGGACGCCGCCGATGTACCACATGGCGAGGTCCGACATGCCGGCGTAGCCGTCGCCGGCGAAGAGCGGCTTGCCGCCCTTCCAGATGGACTGGTGCACGTGCATGCCCGAGCCGTTGTCGCCGTAGAGCGGCTTCGGCATGAAGGTCACGGTCTTGCCGTGCCGCCGGGCCACGTTCTTGATGATGTACTTGAACCACATGAGCTTGTCGGCCATGGGCAGCAGGCCGTCGAAGCGGATGTCGATCTCGGCCTGGCCGGCGGTGGCGACCTCGTGGTGCTGGCGCTCCACCTTGATGCCCATGGCCTCCATCACCGCGCACATCTCGGAGCGGATGTCCTGCTGGCTGTCGGTGGGGGCGACCGGGAAGTAGCCCTCCTTGTAGCGGGGCTTGTAGCCGAGGTTGCCGCCGGCCTCCTCGCGGCCGGTGTTCCACTGACCCTCGACCGAGTCGACCTTGTAGAACGACTGGTTGACGCCGACCTCGTAGCGGACCTCGTCGAAGATGAAGAACTCGGCCTCGGGACCGAAGAAGGCGGTGTCGCCGATGCCGGTGGACTTGAGGTACTTCTCCGCCTTCACCGCGATGTTGCGCGGGTCGCGGGAGTACGGCTCCTTCGTGATGGGCTCGGCGATGTTGCAGATGAGCGACAGCGTCGGGTGCGCCATGAAGGGGTCCATCACGGCGGTGTTGGCGTCCGGCATCACGAGCATGTCGGAGGCGTGGATGGCCTGCCATCCGCGGATGGACGATCCGTCGAAGCCGAGCCCCTCCTCGAAGACCGCCTCGGAGAGCTCGTCGATGGGGATGGTGAAGTGCTGCCAGATGCCGAGGAAGTCGTTGAACTTCAGATCGACGAACTGCGCCTTGTTCTGCTTGGCGAGGTCGAGCGCCTGCTTCGGGGTGATCGTGGCCATTGCGGAGATGTCTCCTGGTGGGGCGGAGGGTTGACGACGCTCCGGAGAAGCACGGCTTGTGCCAGCCGGATCTAATGCGATCGACCGGGGATCGGGCCTCCATTTCTTGGGTCTGCCCGATGTTCGGGCAGGGGCTGCCCGGGATCCGCGCTGGGTTCCCCCGGCGCCGGGGTCCGGCTTCGACCCGGCTGCGACCGGATCGGGCCCCGGCCGGGGCGTCCGGCTAAGAACCGGGGGTTCGCCGGGGCGGCGCGGAGAACGAAATGTCCCGTTTCGCGCACCCCCGCGTGTCAGGACGGACAGGAGGCAGCGTGGAAGACCCCAGGAGCCAGGTGACCCGGCTCTACAGGGAGCTCGGCCCGGTGGTTTACCGCCGGTGCCTCCGTCTGCTCGGCGACCGGGCAGCCGCCGAGGACGCCACGCAGGAGGTGTTCGTGAAGCTGCTCCGGGACATCGACCGGCTCCAGGACCGCGAGACGGTCCTGCCCTGGGTGTACCGGGTGGCCATGAACCACTGCCTGAACGTCCGCCGCGACGCGCGGCGGCGGGGGCAGGACGGCCTCGCCGAGGACCTCGAGGTGGTGCCGGACGCGCGGGCCGACCGGCCCGACGCCTACCCCGACCGCCAGCTCGCCCAGGCCGTGCTCTCCCGCTTCGACGAGGAGACCCAGGCGGTCGCGGTGGGCGTCCTCGTGGACGGCCTGGAGCACGAGGAGGTCGCGGCGGTCCTCGGCATCTCGCGCCGCACCGTGTCGCGGAAGCTCGGCCGCTTCGTCGAGAACGCCCGGAAGTTCCTGGCCCGGACCGGTTCCGGGGAGCCCGATCGCGAGGAGGGAGTCGTCCCGTGACCCGCTGCGCATCCGAGCTGGCGCTGGAGGCCCACCTCTTCGACCCGACCCGGTCGCGGATCGCCCCGCACCTGGAGGGCTGCGGGACCTGCCGGTCCCGGCTCGCCCGCATGGAGCGCGAGGGGGACGAGTTCCGCCGCTTCGTGCACCCCCGCACCATCGACCGCGTGCTGGCCCGCCGCTCGCCGGCGCGAGGACGGTGGGGACGGCTCGCCGCGACCCTGATCCCGGCGGGCGGGCTCGTCGCGGCGGCCGCGGCCATGCTGCTGCTCGCCCCGCGCCCGTCCGACGACTACCTCGGCGCCAAGGGAGCGGCGCTCTCGGTGCACGCCTACGCCGCCACGGCGGACGGCGCGCGCGAGCTCTCCGACGGCGACCGCGTCCCGGCCGCCGCGCTGCTCCGGTTCCGGGTCGCCACCCCCGCTCCCTGCGGCCTCTGGCTCGTCTCGGTGGACGCACAGGGGGAGATCTCCCGCCTCTACCCGTCGGAGGGGGACCTGCCGGCCGAGGTGAAGGGCGGGGCAGCGCTTCCGGGCGGCGTCGCGCTCGACGGGCTCCCGGGCCCGGAGCGGCTCTACGCGGTCTGCACCCCCGAGCCCGTGCCGTTCGCGCGGATCGAGCGCTCGGTCCGCGACGCCGTGGCCGGAGGCGAGTCCGGTCTCCGCAGCGGCCCGCCGCTCTCCGGGCTGCCCGCGGGGGCCACGCAGTGCACGCTGCTCGTCGAGAAGGTTCCTTGATCCGCCGCGCCGCCATCGCGGCGGTGCTCGTCGCGGCGTTCGTTCCCACCCTCGCGGCCGCCGCGGCCCGCTTCGCCATCGTCGTCGGGAACGACGCCGGGGCGGCCGGGCGGCCGCGTCTCTACTTCGCCGAGAAGGACGCCGACCGCGTCCGGACGGCGCTCCTCGAGCTCGGGGACTTCACCGACGACCGGGTGGTGGTGCTGAAGGGCCGCGACGGGGCGGCGCTGCGCGAGGCCTTCGCCGCCACCGACGCCCGCATCCGGACCGCCCGGCGCGGCGGGGAGCGAGCGCTCCTCGTGGTCTACTTCTCCGGGCACGCCGGCTCGGTGGGGCTCGAGCTCGGCAACGACACCTTCTCGTACGAGGAGCTGCGGCGGCTCACCGCCGACTCGCCGGCCGACACGCGCATCGTGGTCCTCGACGCCTGCGAGTCGGGCGGCCTCACCCAGGTGAAGGGCGCGCGACCGGTGACCGCCATCGACTTCGCGCTGCCGGCCGACGAGAGCGCGCGCGGCACCGCCTTCATCACCTCGGCGGCGGTGGGCGAGGTGGCGCAGGAGTCGGCGGCGCTGGGCGGCAGCTTCTTCACCCACCACCTCGACGTCGGCCTCCGCGGCGCGGCCGACGCCGACAACGACGGCCAGGTCACGCTCGCCGAGGCCTTCCGCTACACCTCGGCGCGCACCGTGGCCCAGACCGCCGCGACGCAGGGCGGCGTCCAGCACCCCACCTACGAGTTCCGCATGTCGGGGCGCGGCGACGTGGTGCTCGCCGACCTGCGCCGTGCCGAGGCGCGCCTCGCCTTCCCGGCCGATCCGGGCTCCACCTGGATCCTGCGCGGTCCGCGCGGTCTGCTCGCCGAGGTGCCCGCGCAGGCCGTGCCCATCACGCTGGCGCTGCCGGCGGGCCGCTACGCGGTGGAGCGCCGCTCTCCCGATGGGCGGGCCACCGGCGAGGTGACGCTCGCGAAGGGGGCCACGCAGGAGATGCCCCTGCTCTCCCCCACCCGCTACGAGGTGGCGCGCGCCAAGGGAGGGCCGAAGCCCAACCTGGCCTTCGTCGAGGGCGGGGTGGCCTGGTTCGACCTCTCCGGCCTGGGGGTCACCCCCACCGTGCGCGCCGGCGTGCGCAAGGAGTTCGGGCCGGTCGGCCTGCGCGTCACCTTCGACTGGGCGGGCAAGAACGTCTCCGGAGGGGCCCTCGACTACCAGTTCCAGTACTTCGGCGGCTCGGCGGCGCTGCTCTGGCCGCTCACCGGGAGTGCCTTCTTCCTGGAGCTGGGGCCGCAGCTCACCGGCGGCTGGGCCACCCAGAGCTTCCCGGCGAGCCCGTCCTTCTCGTCCGGCATCTTCGGCGCCGGCGCTGCGCTCATGGCCACGGTCCCGGTCGGGCCGCTGCGGCTCGGCCTCGACCTCTCGGCGGCGGCGCAGCTCTACAAGCTGAACGGCTCGACGGTGGTCCGCCCGGGCGGATCGGCCGGCCTCCTCGTCCTCTTCGGGTTCTAGGATGCGCGCCACGACCCTTCACCTCGTCGCCCTCCTCGCCGCCGCGGCCGCCGCCGCGGGCTGCTCGAACACCCTCGTCGACGCGAACGGGACGGACCTCGTCCCCCAGGCCTGCACCTGCTCGGCGCCCAGCGGGGCGAGCCCGGTCTGCCTCTCCGGCGGAGGGTGCGACTACGTCTGCCAGGGCGACCTCCTGAAGTGCGGGGGCGGTTGCGTGCCCTGCACGGTACCGCAGAACGCCAGCCCGGCCTGCCTGCTGGACGCCTGCGGGTTCACCTGCAACGCGCCGGCGCGGCTCTGCCCGGCCGCGCCGGGAGGGAGCGCCACCTGCCAGGTCGAGGGCGACCTCTCCTGCGGCACGACCTGCGCGCCGTGCGCCGGCCCCGCCACCGGCCCGGGCCGCGGGGTCTGCCAGCCCGGACCCGCCGTCGGGGCGGGGACCTGCACCATCGCCTGCGACGCCGGAAACCACGCCTGCGGCGGGTCGTGCTGGGGCGACGCCGATCCCACCCACTGCGGCCCCGGCTGCACCCCCTGCACCGCCCCCGCCAACGCCACGCCCACCTGCGGCGCGGGCGCCTGCGGCTTCACCTGCGACCCGGGGTGGATGCGTTGCGGCGACGGCTGCTGCCGCGCCGGGGCGGTGGCGGTGGGCGGCGACTTCGCCTGCGCGCTGCTCTCCGACGGGCGCGTCCGCTGCTGGGGCGCGAACGACCGCGGACAGCTCGGCGACGGCTCGACCGTCTTCCGGCCTGAGCCGGTCGACGTGATCGGGCTCCCCGCCGCCCCGGCGCGGGCGGTGGCCATCGCCGCCGGGCAGGCCCACGCCTGCGCGGTCGTCTCGCCGGGCGGCCAGGCCTTCTGCTGGGGCGACAACTCCACCGCCGAGCTGGGGAGCGCCGCCTCCGGGCCGTTCTCGACGACGCCGGTCCAGGTGGCGGGCGTCTCCGGCATCGCGACCCCGGCGTCGCCCTCGGCCCCGCCGCCCATCGCCGCCGGTGGCGGGATCGCCGGGACGCCGCCCGTGCCCTTCGGCCACACCTGCGCCGTCGGCGCGGGCGGGCTCGCCTGCTGGGGTGCGAACGGCTCGGGTCAGCTCGGCGACGGCAGCACGCTCCAGAGCGCCACGCCCCGGGTGGTGCCCGGGGTCGGGTCCGCGTCCGCGGTGGCGACGGGGGAGCGGCACACCTGCGCGGCCTCCGCGGGCACCCTGCGCTGCTGGGGTGCGAACGGCTCGGGTCAGCTCGGCGACGGCACGCTCGTCGCGAGCAGCACGCCCCGCGTGGTCACCGGCGTCTCGGCCGCCTCCTTCGCCGCCGCCGGGCGCGCCTTCACCTGCGCGGTGGCGGGAGCGACGCCGCAGCTCGTCTGCTTCGGCGACAACGGGGAGGCGCAGGTGACCGCGTCCCCTCCGCCGCCCGCGACCCAGGTCACCGCGGTGGCGCCGTCCCTCGGCGGCGGCTTCTCCCCGGGGCTGGTCGCCACCGGGCGCGCCCACGCCTGCGGCCTCGAGCCCGGCACGGCGACCTTCAAGTGCTTCGGCGCGAACGGCCAGAGCCAGCTCTCCGGCGCTCCGTCCGCCACCGGGAAGGTCGACGTCACCCTGACCGGGCTCGTCGGATCGGCGAGCGCGGTCGCGGCGGGCGGGAACACCACCTGCGCGCTGGTGGTCGACGGGTCGGTCCAGTGCTGGGGCGCGAACGACCGCGGCCAGACCGGGACCGGCCTGCCGGGTACCTCGGTCACGGTACCCACCCCCGTCTCCGGGCGCTGACGCCTCCCTCCGAAAGCAATTGTCCCACCGGCCCGGTGGGAGGTGTCACCCGGGCGGAAGCAGGGGGACAACTTCTCCAGGGACGGAGCGGAAAATGAACGGCTCGACGCGCATCCTCACGATCGGAATCCTGGCGGCCTTCCTGGGCGCCTGCGGCGGTACCTCCACCAGCCCCGGGTCCACCGGGACGACCGGCCCCACCGGCGCGACCGGGCCCACCGGTCCAACCGGATCCACCGGGCCCACCGGGCCGTCGGCGCCGCTCGCCGCCTCGCGCGGCGTGGTGACCGCGGTCTCCCCGCTCACCGTGAACGGGATCTCCTTCGACGCCTCCGCGGCGTCCATCCGCATCGACGACAACCCGGGCCGGCCCGAGTCCGAGCTCAAGGTCGGCATGGTGGTCACCGTGAAGGGCTCGAAGGACGACGCCGCCGGCACCGGGCGCGCCTCCGAGATCGAGAGCCACCACGTGGTCGCCGGCAAGGTGGACGACAAGGGCGGCGCGCGCATCCGCGTGGGCGGCCACGAGGTCGAGGTCGAGCACGGGACCGAGTTCGAGGACCGCACCGCGCGCCTCGCGTCGGTGTCGGTGGGCGATCGGGTCCGCGTGCACGGCACCCCCACCGCGACCGGCAGCTTCCGGGCCAGCCGGGTCGAGAAGGACTCCGGCACGTCGGAGGACTTCGAGGTGAAGGGCTTCGTCTCCGACCTCGACGCGGCGGCCGGCCGGTTCACCCTGAAGGTCTCCCCCGACGCCGCCTCCAGCTACGCCGTCACGCTCGCCTCCGGCGTGACGCTGCCGGTCGGGATCGCCAACGGCTCCTACGTCGAGGTGCACTCCGCCGCGGCCCCCGTCGCCGGCGCGCTCACCGCCTCCGCCGTGAAGCTCGAGGACGCGAAGCTCGGCGAGGCCCAGGCCGAGGTCGAGGTCGAGGGGATCGTGACCTCCGGCACCTCCGCCCAGTTCGTCGTCGCCGGCGTCACCGTGGCCACCTCGGCCACCACCCGCTGGGACAACGGCGTCCCCGCCGACCTGGCGCCCGGCGTGAAGGTCGAGGCCGAGGGGCAGCTCGACTCGGCCGGGGTGCTCCAGGCCCACAAGGTCTCCTTCCGCTCGAACCTGCGCCTGCAGGGGCCGGTGTCGAACGTGTCGGCCACCTCGGCGCGCGAGGGCACCTTCCGGATCCTGGGCCTCACCGTGATCGCCGACGCCTTCACCGAGTGGAAGTCGTCCGGGAGCGGCGGTGGCGGCGGCGGGTCGCTCGACCTCACCACCATCGGCGCGGGCCCGGTCGAGGTCCGCGGCGCCCGGGGCGCGAGCGGCGAGATCGTGGCCACCCGCATCGAGTCCACCAACGACGACCGGCTCTACGTCCAGGGCCCGGTCACCGCCAAGGACGCCGCCGCCGGCCGGCTCACCATCCTGGGCATCGACGTGTCGATCGCCTCCGGGGCCGAGTACCGGGACGCGTCCGACGCGCCGGTCACCGCCAGCGCCTTCTTCGACCTGGTGGTCGTGCCGCGCACGGTGGTGAAGGCCCGCAGCCGGGTCCCCATGTCCGGGTCCACCTTCACGGCCGACCACGTGGAGATCGACGGGAGCCGCTAGGCCGGGATCGCCGGAGGGAGCGCGCTCCCCGGCCCGTCGCGGCCGGGGGGCGCGCGCGTTTCACGGAGCGTTGGCGGCGCGCCGCGCGGCCGGGTCACTCGCGCGGCTTGAGGCCCAGCGCCCGCATCCGCTCCCGGAGCGTGTTGCGGTTCATGCCGAGGAGCTCCGCCGCCTTGAGCTGGTTGCCGTGGGTGCGCGCCATGGCGGCGGCGATGAGCGGCGCCTCGATCGCGGCCAGCGCGGCCTGGTAGCGCCCGCCGTCCGGCTCGGGCCCGTCGAGGAAGCCCTCCACCAGCGCGCCCAGCCCCTTCTCGCGCACGGCCCCGGCGGGCAGCAGCGGCCCCACGTCGCGCGCGGTGATGCGGTGCCCGGGCAGGGAGAGCAGCACGCGCTGGATCACGTTCTGGAGCTCGCGCACGTTGCCGGGCCAGGAGTGGGCGAGGAGCAGCGGCTCGGCGTCGCGGGCCAGCGTGACCGCCCGGCCGCGCAGCTGCTCGCCGTACTTGGCCGCGAAGTGGCGGGCCAGGAGGATGACGTCGTGGTCCCGCTCGCGCAGGGGCGGCAGGCGGATGGGCACCACCGCGAGCCGGTAGAAGAGGTCGCGGCGGAAGCGGCCCTCCTCCACCGAGCGCCCCAGGTCGGCGTTGGTGGCGGCGACGATGCGCACGTCCACCGGCAGCGGACGCGAGCCGCCCACGCGGTCGATCTCGCGCTCCTGGAGCACGCGCAGGAGCTTGGCCTGCAGCTCCACCGGCATCTCGCCGATCTCGTCCAGGAAGAGCGTGCCGCCGCTCGCCAGCTCGAACTTGCCGGGCCGGCGCTCCGCCGCGCCGGTGAAGGCCCCGCGCTCGTGGCCGTAGAGCTCGCTCTCCATGAGGTCGCGCGGGATGGCCGCCATGTTCACGGTGATGAACGGCCCGCGCGCCCGCGCCGAGTTGGCGTGGACCGCCCGGGCCACGAGCTCCTTGCCGGTGCCGCTC
Source organism: Anaeromyxobacteraceae bacterium (assembly GCA_037443385.1). Taxonomy (GTDB): domain Bacteria; phylum Myxococcota; class Myxococcia; order Myxococcales; family Anaeromyxobacteraceae; genus CAIOAK01. The sequence goes on along the minus strand of JBBIOL010000033.1, from coordinate 16,785 downwards.
TCGCCCATGAGCGTGACCGTCATCTCGGTCCGGGCCACGCGCCCGATCTCCTTGAAGACCTCGACCATGGCCGGGGAGCGGCCGATGAGCGCGTCGAGCGGGGCGCCGTCGCGCCGCCGTTCCGGCTCGGGCGCGCGGGGGGCCGGGCGCTCGGCCCGGTCCTCCGGGTCGGGCTCGGGGCCGATGGCGAGGTCGCGCACGATCCGCTCGACCCGCGCCAGGTCGAAGGGCTTGCCGAGGTAGTCGGCCGCGCCGCGCTTCATGGCCTCCACCGCGGAGCGCATGGTGTCCTCGGCGGTCATGACCACCACGAATGGCGAGTCGGAGCGGCCGGCCACCTCCCCGAGCAGCGTGAAGCCGTCGTCGCCGGGGAGGCGGACGTCGAGGAGCACGAGGCCGATGCCTCCGGGGCGGGCCGTGCCGTGCCGGGCGAGCTCCTCCCGGGCGGCCTCCGCGCTCCCCGCCTCGATGGAGGGGACGCCGGCGCGCTCGCAGGTGCGGGCCAGGACGAATCGGACCGAGGGCTCGTCGTCGACGATGAGTACCTTGCGCATCGGACCCTCGGCCATGCACCTCTTATGCCCGTTCCGCGGGCAGGCGCCATGACTGCTTACGGGGCAGTCCCGTCCGGGGCCCGGTCAGCCCAGGGCGAGCGGCAGGAAGAGCGTCGCCTCCGCGCCCCCGCCCGGCCGGTTCCGGACCTCGATCCGGCCGCCGTGGGCCTCCACGATCCGCCGCGACACCGCGAGCCCGAGCCCGGTGCCCTGCGCCTTGGAGGTGGCGAAGGGCGTGAAGAGGCGGGAGAGCATGGAGGCGGGGATGCCTGGCCCGTTGTCGATCACCGCCACCCGGGCCAGCGTGACCGAACGCCCTCCGCCGGCCTGCCGCAGCCGCACGGGGGCCACGCCGGTCTCCAGGATCACCTCGGCGCCCGGCGTCTCCCGTGCCGCCTCCACCGCGTTCCGGAGCAGGTTGAGCGTCACCTGGGTGAGCTTCTCCGAATCGCCCAGGACCGGCGGCAGGGACGGGTCGAAGTGCTGGGTGAAGAGCACGCGATCGCCGCCCGGCAGCCCCTTCGCGATGAGCATGACGTCCCGGAGCACGGTGTGGACGTTCACCGGCGCGGCCTGCAGCGTGGCCGGGCGGGCCAGGTCGAGCAGCTCGCGCACCAGGCCGTCCACCCGCCGCGCCTCCCGCGCGATGACGAGCGCGTACTCGCGGGCGGCGCCGTCCGCCTCCCGGGCGAGCAGCTCGGCGGAGCCCTGCAGGCCCGCGAGCGGGTTCTTGATCTCGTGCGCCAGGCCGGCGGCGAGCGCCTCGAAGTCGAGGTGCCGCTCGCCGTTCTTGCGGGCCCGGACCACGAGCACCGTGCCCACACAGGAGGCGCCGTCGAAGAGCGGGGTCGCCTCCACGCGCAGTGGCGCGGAGGAGTCGCGTGGGGCCGCGAAGTCCCCGTGCATGGCCTCCTGGATGCGCCGCACCCGGTCGGCGAGCTCCTCCAGCGGGGCGCCGCCCGGGAGCGCGCGGACCGGCAGGCCCACGGCGCGGTCGCGGCTGCGATCGAACAGCTCCTCGGCGGCCGGGTTGAGGTGGACCACGCCACCGTCCGGTCCGACCAGGAGGACCGGATCACCGATGGAATCGATCGCACCCCGCGCCAGCGCCGCCGGGAGCGGCGGAGCCTTTCCGGCTCGGGACACGGCGCACCGCCTCGTGGCCGGCGAACCGGCGCTAGAGGGCGTCCTCGCCGCGCTCGCCGGTGCGGATGCGGATGACCTCCTCGACGGGCACGACGAAGATCTTCCCGTCGCCGATGCGCCCGGTCTTGGCGGCCCGCTCGATCACCTCGACCACCTTGGTGGCGAGCGCGTCGGACACGACCACCTCGACCTTCACCTTGGGGAGGAAGTCCACCACGTACTCGGCGCCCCGGTAGAGCTCGGTGTGACCCTTCTGCCGGCCGAACCCCTTCACCTCGGTCGCGGTGAGCCCGGCGATGCCGATCTCGGAGAGAGCCTGCTTCACCTCGTCCAGCTTGAAGGGCTTGATGATGGCTTCGACCTTCTTCACGGCGCACCCCTGTGGTTGTTCGGTTTTCCGACGCTACGCTTCCGCGACGCGGTCGGTCAAGCGCCGGGGTCCGCCCGGCTCGGCATGGGTTCCCACGTCCACGGTTGCCCGGAAACCGGGCTGGCCTCTGCTCGCTTTCCGGACAGCCGTCCGGCCCTGCAGGATGCATCGAAAGCCTGTCCGCCGTCTTCGACCAAGGTGGAGCCCCCCGTGGTGTCCCGGGCGAACATCGCATCCGGGGAGTGCAACCGTCGGGCCACGATCGGCCCGGGGAATCCACGGCCTCCTCCCGGGACCCTGCGGTAGATTTCCACCCGCGTGGAATGGCTGCTCCTCCTCGTGGGTGCCGGTGCGGCGGGGTTCGTGCTCGCCGCGGCCCACCTCGCCTTCTGGAGCCGCACGCTGCGCCAGCCCGTGCAGGACGACGGGATCGTCCGGGCCGAGACCCGGGACGGGTGGCGGCTCGCGCTCGGCACCCGCCGACCCCGCGCCCCGGAGCGACGCCCGCCGGTGCTGCTCGTCCACGGCCTCTCCGCCAACCGCTGGACGCTCGACGCCGGCGTCCCGTCGGTGTCGCTCGCCGCCCACCTCGCGGCGGCCGGCTTCCGCACCTTCTCCCTCGACCTGCGCGGCCACGGGGACTCCCGCCGCGGCCCGCCCGGATCCCGGGGCTGGACCTTCGACCACTACGTGGAGGAGGACGTCCCCGCCGCGCTCGAGGCCGTGCGCCGCGAGACCGGCGAGGAGCGCGTCCTCTGGGTCGGCCACAGCCTGGGTGCCGTGGCGGGCATGGTCTCCTGCCAGGTACACGCCGACCGGATCGCGGGGCTCGTGGCCATCGCCGGGCCCATGCGCTTCGACCCGACCGGCCCGGTCGCGCGCTGGGTGCGCCGCGGCCTCCTCGTGGACGGGCGATACAACCGGACGCTCGCGCGCATGGTGGCACCCTGGGCCGGCCTCGCGCACCCGGCCGCGGCCGAGCTCGCCATCAACGGGCGCAACGTGGACCGGCCCGTCCTCCGGCGCCTGCTCGCGAACGGGATCGAGGACGTCTCCCCCCCGCTCTTCGCGCAGCTGCGCGGCTGGGTGGTCGAGGACGCCTGCCGGTCGGCCGACGGGAGCCGCGACTACCGGGCCGGGCTCGCCGCCTGCCGGCAGCCCGCGCTCTTCCTCGCCGCCCCGCGCGATCCGCTCGCGCCGCCGGCCGTGGTGCGCGCGAGCTTCGAGGCCTGGGGCGGCCCGCGCACCTACGTCGAGTTCGGCCTCGGTTCCGGCCACTCCGTCGACTACGGCCACACCGACCTGCTCGTGGGCCGCCGCGCGGCGCAGGAGGTCTTCCCGGTGATCGCCGGCTGGCTCGAGGCCCACGCGCGCGCCGCGCCGGGGGACGGGTGACGGCGCTCCTCCTGGCCGCGCTCGTCGCCGCGCCACTCGCCTGCCCCCCCGGGAGCCGCGCCGCGGGCGCGCCGCCCCCCTTCGGCGACTCGGTCTGGTGCGAGGGGCCCGATCGCGACGGGGTGCCGCGGCGGCAGGGCCCGGCCCGCGACTACTACGACGTCGATCGGGTCCGCGTGGAGTCGACCTGGCGCGACGGGCGGCTCGATGGACCGTGGGTGAAGCTGCACCGCGACGGGCGGAAGGCGGAGGAGGGGCGCTACCGCGCCGGCGAGCGCCACGGGAAGTGGACCTGGTGGTTCGAGGGCGGGGCGGTCGAGGAGGAGGTCTCCTTCGACATGGGGCGCCGCCACGGCCGCTTCGCGCAGTGGTGGCGCAACGGCAGGAAGCGCACCGAGGGGACCTTCTGCTTCGGGCTCCAGTGCGGCCGCTGGGTGGCCTGGGACGAGGAGGGGCGCGAGCTCGGCGCCATCCAGTACGAGGAGATCCGCGGGAAGCCCTGAACGGGCCGCGGGCGCGACCGGCCGGAACGGCGGGCTAGCTGGCCCGCGGGGCCTTGCGGGCGCGCTCGGTGCGGATGAGCTCGTCGAAGGCCTTCGACGGGACCGGCACCGCGCTGAACACCGCCACGAGGTCGTGCCCGATGGGCAGCGTGGACTCGATGCCGGGCTTCACCCAGACCCGCCCGGTGCGCGAGAGCGCCAGCTCCGGGATCTGCACGGCGTAGTTCACGCAGACGCTGCCGGAGCGCTCCCGCGAGGTGGTGACCCGCAGCACCATGCGGACGGCGGCCGGGGCGGCGGGATCGCGCACCACCACGGAGGAGACCTTGCCCTCCGGGCTCACCACGCGGCTGCGCGCCACGGTGGATCCGTCCTCGGCGCGGACCTCGACCGAGATGAGCTCGCCGACCGACCCGTCGCTCGCGGCCGACTCGACGGCCCGGGCCGTCCGGACCCGCACGATCCCCTCGGCCGAGGCGGCGCCGACCAGGAACGCGACGGCCAGGATGGCGATGGTGCGAAGGGCTCTCAAGATGACTCCGGATGGGTTTGATAACCCACCCCGGGGGGAAGATCCCAGCCCAACCCGAGAAAAACCGACGGGACCCGGTAACAATTCCCGGAAACCAGACCCAAAAGGGTTCAGCGGACCGTCCAGGCCTCCCCTGAATGGCGGGCCCGGCCCTGCTCCTCGAGCCAGAGGAGGGTGGCGAGGCAGCTCCGCTCGGCGACCGGGAGGAACCCCGACGGGGTGTCGTCGTAGGCCACCCGGGTGACCTCCGCCAGGGTGCCGCCGGGGTCGAGCGCCGCCTCGATCTTGGCCGCACGCGCCCGGCGGTGGAGCAGGTACTCGTCGAGCTTGGCCGCAGCCGACGGGGCCGGTGAGCCGTGGGCGGGGTAGAGCGTCCGCGCCGGCAGGCCGCGCAGGCGCTCCAGCGAGGAGAGGTAGCGTCCCATGTGCCCCTCGGGCGGGTCGATGACCACCGTGGAGAGCGTGCTCACCATGTCGCCGGCGAGGAGCGCGCCGGAGCGCTCGTCGAGCAGGCACAGGTGGCCCGGTGCGTGACCCGGAGTGAAACAGGCCCGCCAGCGCCCGCCCAGCAGCTCGCCGTCGGCGACCGGCAGGAAGGCGTCGCCGCCGGCCACGCGTCGCGCGGTCTCGGGGTGGGCCCGCACCGGCAGCCCGCGCGCGGCGAGCGCCGGCACGCCGCCCACGTGGTCCACGTGGTGATGGGTGAGCCAGACCTCGCGTGCGGGGCGGCCCTGCCCGGCCAGGATGGCGAGCACGCGGTCGAGCCCGGCCTGCTCCGCCGGGTCGGCCGCCCCCGGGTCGACGACCGCAGTGCCCGTGCCGTCCCCGAGCTCCACGATCCAGCAGTTGGTGTGGGTGGCGGGGGGGAGCGTGGGCGTGCGCATGCCCCAGAGCACCACGCCGCCCTGGAACTCGACGAGCAGGTCGTCGGGGGGGTGGCGCAGGAGCTCGAGCGCCGCGGGCGGCGCCGCCCGGTCCATGGCGGTGATGCCCCACCAGTTGGGCGGGTGGAGCAGCGCGTCCCCGCGCCTCCACTCCGCGAGCGCCCGCGCGGTGGGCACGAACTCGCCGCCGGAGAGCTCGCCCGGCCAGACCGAGGCGTCCTGCCCGGCTGGGAGGCGGGCCACGTAGAAGCGCGCGTCGAAGCGGACCGGGAAGGCCTCCGGGGTGACCCAGCGCCCCGCCGGCTGGAGGAGGTCGGGATCGAGCGCGAGCGTCTCGCGGAAGAGCAGCTCGGCGAATCCCACCCGGTCCTCGAGCAGGGCGCGCCGGGCCAGGTCCCGCTCCGGCGCCGGGATGCGCTCGGCGCCGCGCGCCAGCAGCACGCCGGTCTCCTCGAAGAGCTCGCGGCAGGCCGCGGCCACGTGCGCGGCGGCCTCGCCCGCGAGCCCGGACACCGGCACGCGCGCGTCGTCGTCGTCCACCCGGCCCCCCGGGAAGGCGTGGAAGCCCCCGGCGAAGCGCAGGCCGTCGCCGCGCCGGACCCAGAACACCTCGCGCCCCTGCGGCCCCTCCCGCCACAGGATCACCGCCGAGGCCGGCCGGGTGCGCGCCGTCGGCGGGGGAGGCGGCATCCCGGGGATGGCCTCGCTCACCGGAGGTGCACCAGCTCCCGCTGGAGCTTCGAGAAGATGCGCGGGCCTCCCGGCGTGAGCACCACGTCGATCTCGAGCCGCACGCCGATCCCCTCCGCGGGGAGGTACACGCCGGGCTCGATGGAGAACGCGGTGCGTTCGAGCAGCGGGCGGGTGTCGTGCGTCTCGAGGTCGTCCATGTTGGCCCCGTCGCCGTGGGGCGAGGCGAAGCCGATGGAGTGGCCGGTGCGATGCACGAAGCGGTCGCCGAACCCGCGGGCGGCGATGGAGTCCCGCACCACCCGGTCCACCTGCCAGCCCTCGAGCCGCTCGCCGGCCTTCCAGGCGCGCTCGACGCGCGCGAACCCGGCGTCGCGCCCCTCGGCGACGACCCGGAAGACCTCCTCCACGCGCGCCGGAACGCGGTCGCCGCAGAAGGCCATCCAGGTGATGTCGGCGTAGGGGTCGTCGGCTCCGGCCTCCCGCGCCCAGAGGTCGATGAGGAGCAGGTCGCCCGGCCGGATGGGGGTGGGGCGCTCCCGCGAGGGCACGTAGTGCGGGTCGGCGGCGTGGCCGTTCACCGCCACGATGGGCGGATGGTCGGTGACGAGGCCCCGCTCCGCGAACCGGGCCATGAGCCGGTCCTGGATCTCGTGCTCCATGGGCGTGCGCCCGCGGCGGTGCTCCTCGCCGACCCGGGCGAAGGCCTCGTCCTTGGCCTCGTCGATGGCCTCACAGGAGCGGGCGTGGCTCTCGATCTGCCGGTCGTCGAACCGGCAGAGGAACTCCTGGACCAGCTCGCCCGAGGAGACCACCTCGACCCCCAGCGAGCGCACGAGCTCGAGCGTGCCCGCGTCCACCCGCGAGAGGTAGGGGATCCCGGCCATGGGGAAGTACTCCATGGCGAGGCGTCTCCCGGGCAGCCCGGAGAGCATGCGCTCCAGGCCCGCCCGGAAGGACTGCCACGACGCGTAGGCGTCGCGCCGTCCCGGGACGTGGGCGGGGAAGGAGCCGGCCTCGATGGCGTGCACGAGCAGCTGCGGCTCGCCGGTCGCGGGGACGAGGTAGGCCCAGCGCCGCGTGAGCATGTGGTCGCGCAGCCCGAGCGCCCCGACGGCGGTCGGGTTCTGGCCGTGGAAGTCGTAGAGCAGCCACCCGTCGAGCCCCTGCCGGGAGATGGCGCGCTGCAGTGCCGAGACGTCCATGCGAACCCTCCGCTCCGCCGGGGAGCGCTAGATGGGAACCCGGTAGCGCTTGCCCGGGGGCGGGCCGACCGGGATCTGGTGCAGCCGGATGGAGTTGGTCGCGCCCGGCTCGCCGAGCGGCGAGCCGTAGACGATGATCACCCGGTCGCCGGGGCCGGCCAGCGCGTCGGCGACGAGCCGCTCCGAGACCATGCGCGCCATGGCGTCGGGGTCGCGCACCGGCTCCATGATGCGCGGCTGCACGCCCCAGTAGAGCGCCATGCGCCGCCGGATGGGCTGCTCGGGGGAGAAGGCCACGATGGGGACGTGCGGGCGGTAGCGGGAGAGCAGCCGGGCCGTCGTTCCACCCACGGTGAAGCAGGCGATGCAGCGGGCCCCGGCGTCGAGTGCGGCGCGCACCGCGGCCGAGGCCACCACGTCGTTGAAGGCCATGGGCTGGGCCACCGGCTCGTCGGCGGGGCGGATGCGGGAGAGGAACTGGTTGCGCTCCGCCTCGCGCACGATGCGGTCCATGGTCTGGACCGCGAGCAGCGGGAACCGGCCGCTGGCGCTCTCGCCGGAGAGCATGACCGCGTCGGCGCCGTCCCAGACCGCGTTGGCCACGTCGCTCGCCTCGGCCCGGGTCGGGCGCGGGTGCTGGATCATCGAGTCGAGCATCTGGGTGGCGATGATCACCGGCTTGCCGAGCTGGTTCCCCCGGTCGACGATCGACTTCTGCAGGATGGGCACCCGCTCGGCCGGGACCTCTACCCCCAGGTCCCCGCGCGCCACCATGAGCCCGTCGGCGGCCTCGGCGATCTCGTCGATGTTCTCGAGCGCCTCCGGCTTCTCGATCTTGGCGATGATGGGGACCACCCGCCCCAGCGTGCGGAGCTCGGCGCGGGCCTCCTCGACGTCGCCGGCGGTGCGCACGAAGGAGAGCGCGACGTAGTCCACGCCGTGCTGGGCGCCGAAGGCGAGGTCGGCGCGGTCCTTGTCGGAGAGCGCCGAGACCCGCAGCGCCACGCCGGGCAGGTTGATGCCCTTGTGCTCCTTGAGGCGTCCGCCCTCGACCACCTCGGCGGTGACGCGGACCCCATCGGTGTCGAGGACGCGCAGCTCGAGCAGGCCGTCGTCGACGAGGATCCGGTCGCCGGCGCGCACGTCCTGGGCCAGGAAGGGATAGGTGGTGGAGACGAGGTGCTCGTCGCCCAGGATCTCCTTCTCGGTGGTGATGACGATCCGCTCGCCGGTGACGAGCGGCACCCCCTCCCGGCCCGCCCGCAGCGGGCCGGTCCGGATCTTGGGGCCCTGCAGGTCCTGCAGGATGGCCACCGGGCGGACCAGCTGCCGGGAGGCGGCGCGGATGCGCTCGATGGCGGCGGCGTGGTCCGCATGGGACCCGTGGGAGAAGTTGAGGCGGGCGACGTCCATGCCCAGCTCGAGGAGCTTCAGCACGACGTCGGGGGACTCGCTGGCGGGACCCAGCGTGCAGACGATCTTGGCTCGGCGCACGGTGCCCCAGATCTAGCGCGATTGCGGGCGCTGCGCCTCCCCGATACCCTCCGGTCCCCGATGGGAGCCCGCCTGCCGCGCGCCTTCTTCGACCGCGACACCCGGCGGGTGGCCCGCGATCTGATCGGGCGGGTGGTGGTGCACCAGGACGGGGCGGTGCGCCGTGCCGCGCGGATCGTCGAGACCGAGGCCTACCACGGACCGGGCGACCGGGCCTCCCACGCCCGCTTCGGCCCGACGCCCCGGGTGGCCCCCATGTTCGGCCCCCCGGGCCACCTCTACGTCTACCGGGTCTACGGCGTGCACCACTGCCTCAACCTGGTGACCGGGCCGGAGGGATTCCCGGCGGCCGTGCTCGTGCGGGCCGCCGAGCCGCTGGAAGGCTGCCTCCACTCCACCGTGGGGCCGGGAAACCTCTGCCGGGCGCTCCGCATCGAGGCCGGGCGCCACTCCGGGCTCGACCTCGACCGTGGCCCGGTCTGGGTGGAAGAGGGCGACCGCCCCCCCGGCCCGATCGTGCGCACGCCCCGCATCGGGGTGGGGTACGCCGGCGCCTCGGCCCTGCGACCCTGGCGGTACGTGGCGGCCGCCTCCCGTCACGCGAGCGGCACGCGGATCCGCTTGCGGTGAGCCCGCGAACGAGGTATCTCGTCGCGCGAATCTTCATTCGCAGTTCCCTTCCCATCGCCCGGGCCACCTGGATCCGGCCCCGGCGTCCGGAGGCACCATGCACGCCGCCATCCTGGTCACCGCCCTCCTCCTCGCGCAGGCCGCCCCGGCCGCGGGCACCGCGCCCGCACCGGTCGAGCAGCTGGCGAGATCCCCGGCGCCCCGCGCGAAGACGCTCACCTTCTGGGAGGCCATCGAGGCGGCGCGCAAGCAGAACCTCGACATCCAGCAGCTGGACGCGAAGGTGCAGGCGGCGCGGCAGCTCACCTGGAAGGCCTGGTCGGCCTACCTGCCGCAGGTGGGCGCTGGCCTGCAGGTGGCCCGCAACCAGTACGAGATCTCCTTCGGGCTGCCGGGCGGCTACTGGGTTCGGGACACCGGGTCCCCGCAGGGTCCGCCGGCCGGGGGAGCCGTGCCGGGGGACCCGACGAACTTCATCGTCTACCCGAGCTCCACGGTGGACACCGTGGTGCAGCCGCAGGTGGTGACCCAGGGGCAGGTGAAGCTCAACCAGGCGGTGGTGGCCCCGCAGGCCATCGTGCTCATCCAGAACGCCTACAAGGCCGAGCGGACCATCGACTACAACGTGCAGCAGGCCCGCCGGGACATCCTCTTCGGCGTGGCGCAGCTCTATTACGGGGTGGCGAGCCTGCAGGAGCTCGCGAACGTGCAGGAGCGGCAGGTGGTGCTCACCAAGGAGCGGGAGCGCGACGCGCGGGTGCGGTTCGAGGCCGGGACCGGCACCAAGGTCGGGCTCCTGCGCGCGGAGATCGACCGGGCCCAGGCCGAGGAGGACCTGAAGCGCTCGCAGATCGACTTCCAGCGGGCGCGCCTCGCGCTGGCCACCGCGCTCGACCGGCCCGACGACTTCGACATCGTGATCCCCGAGTCCCCGAAGGCGCCGGAGGGGAAGGATCTCGAGCAGCAGGCCCTCGACCTGCGGCCGGACGTGAAGGCGGCGGCGGAGAACCTGGACCTCGCCTACGGCGAGCGGATGCGGATCTACATGCAGTACCTGCCGTCCATCGGCGTGTTCGGGGCCTACAACTACGCGAGCACGAGCACCTTCAACCCCAACGCCTTCAGCTGGCAGATCGGCGTGGGGCTCACCTGGACCATCCTGGACGGCGGCCTCCGCGAGGCCTCCATCCGGGAGGCCACGGCCAAGATCGTCGAGGCCGACGCCTTCAAGCGGCAGGTCGACCTCCGGGCCACGGTCCGGGTGAAGGAGGCGCAGCTCGACCTGCAGGGGGCCATCGCCAACCGGGCCAAGGCCCGGGAGCGCACCGGGCTCGCGCAGGAGAACGCCCGGCTGGTGGACGTGGCCTACAAGGCCGGCGCCGCCACCTACCTCGAGTCCACCGACTCGGTCCAGACCCTGCGCCAGGCCGAGGTGGGCCTCGTCGCCGAGTCCCTCAACGTCGACCTCGCCACCCTGAAGCTCCTCAACGCCGTGGGCGCGTTCGGCGAGGTCAACGACGGATGAACGCCAGCGCCACCACGGCCCGGCGCGCCCGCGTCCGCGAGCGGGCCCGCCGCGACATCCTCGAGTCGGCCGGGCGCGTCTTCGCGCGGCGGGGATACGCCGCGGCCACGCTCGCCGAGCTGGCCGAGGCGGCCGGCTACGCCGCACCCTCCCTGTACCGGTACTTCCGCAGCAAGGAGGAGATCTTCGAGAGCCTCCTGGAGCTCGTCTCCGACGAGATCCGCGAGGCCTTCGACGCGCCGGTCGACCGCACCCGGCCGGTCGCCGAGCGCCTCTCCGCGCTCCTCGTCACCCTGCACCGCCTGTCGGCGGAGCGGGGCGAGCTGCTCGAGCTCCTCGCCGCGCAGGTGGACGAGGGCGCGCGCTGCGCGCACCTCGAGGAGCTCATCGGCGGCTGGCTGCAGCGCAACGTGGCCCGCCGCGAGCTCCGCGTCCCCCTGCCCGTGGCCGCCCGGGTCATGGCCGCCATCCTGCTCACCTTCCGGCGTGGTCCGGTCCGTCCCGGCGGCGGTGCCGCCGACGCCGCCCATCTCGCCGCAGACCTCATCCTCCACGGAGTCTCCGCATGAACCGCACCCTCCCGACCCTCGCCGTCGCGCTCGCCGCCTCCCTCGTCGCCGCCTGCGGCCACCGCGACGAGAAGGCCCGCCTCCCCGAGTCCGGTCCGACCGGACGCGCCGTGCGCGTCGGCAAGCCCGCCGTCCGCATGGAGACCGGCCTGGCCCGCTCCACCGGGACCGTCCGCGCCAAGGAGGAGGCGGTGCTCTCCGCCAAGGCGAGCGGCCAGATCCGCAAGGTCCTGGTCCGCGTCGGCGACCGGGTCAAGGAGGGCGCGCCGCTCGTCGAGATGGACCCGGTGAACGCCCGCATCGGCCTCGACAACGCGCTGGCGGCCGAGCGGCTGGCCACCGCGAACCTGGCCGCCGCCGACCGCGAGGTGGCCCGCTCGAAGATGCTCTTCGAGGCCCAGAGCCTGCCCGAGGCGGGCTACGACCGGGTGAAGACCGCCCGCGACGTGGCCGCGGCCCAGCTCGACCAGGCCCGGGCGGCCCTGGCCGGCGCGAAGCAGATGGTGGCCGACACCGTGATCGTGGCCCCCTTCGCCGGCGTGGTCACCGCCAAGTACCACAACGCCGGCGACACGGTGACCCTCATGCCGGTCACCCCCATCGTCACCGTGACCGACGTCGACCACCTCGAGCTCCGCCTGGCCGCGCCGGAGGCCATCGAGAGCTTCGTGCGCGTGGGACAGGTGGTGGAGGGCGTGCTCACCCCCTCCGGCCAGCGCTTCCAGGCCAGGGTCCGCGTGAAGGGCTCGGTGGTGGATCCGCAGAGCCGCACCATCGAGGTGATCGCCGACGTGCTGAAGGGGGACGGTCCGGCCATCCGCCCGGGCGCGCTCGCCAACGTGGACTTCGGCGGGTTCGGCGAGAAGGACGGCCTCTACCTGCCGGCCGGGGCGGTGCGCGCCGACGCGAACGGCGACCACGTGCTGCTCGCGGCGGCCGGCAAGGCCGAGCTCCGCCCGGTGCAGGTCTCGCCCTTGAACCCGGGCACGGTGCTCGTGCGCGGCGGGCTCGCCCCGGACGCGCTCGTGATCCTCGACCCGGGCTCGCTCCGTCCCGGCGACCCGGTGGTCCCGGTGGCCGCGGAGGGCGCCAAGTGAACCCCATCCGCACCCTCATCGCCCGCCCGGTCTTCACCGGGATGCTCACGCTGGTCCTCATCGTCTTCGGCATCGTGGCCTACCCGCGCATCGGCGTGGACCAGTTCCCCGAGGTCGAGTTCCCCATCGTCACCGTCACCACCATCCTGCCCGGCGCCGATCCGGAGACCATCGAGTCCAACGTCACGAAGCCCCTCGAGGAGGCGCTCAACACGCTCCCCGGCCTGGACACGCTGCGCTCGGTGAACGTCGAGAACGTCTCGCAGATCGTGATCCGCTTCGACCTGGAGCGGAAGGTGGACGTGGCCGCCCAGGACGTCCGCGACCGCGTCCAGGCCACCCTCTCCAAGCTCCCTCGCGAGATCGAGACCCCCATCGTCGAGAAGTTCGACATCGGCGCGGCGCCGGTGGCGACCTTGGCCTTCTCGGCGCCGCTCCCCATCGACCGGCTCACCCAGGTGGCCGAGGACGTGGTGAAGCCGGCCCTGCAGCAGATCCCGGGCGTGGGTGCGGTCGAGCTCTCCGGCGGGCGCAAGCGGGAGATCACCGTGGTGATCTCGCCCAAGGCCCTCACCGGCTACGGCCTCACCCCAGCCGACGTGGTGCAGGCGCTCCGCATGCAGAGCATCGACGTCCCCGGCGGCCGGACGCTGGAGAGCAGCCTGGAGCGCTCGGTGAAGCTGGCCGCCGAGGCCCGCTCGGTCGAGGCGCTGCGCGCGCTGGTGATCGCGAGCCCCCGGGGCACCCCGGTCCGGCTGGGCGACGTGGCCCGGGTGGAGGACGGGCCGGCGGAGGCCCGCAGCGCCGCCGCGCTCGACGGCCGGGGCGCCATCGGCGTCACGGTCCGCAAGCAGTCGGGCGCCAACACCGTGCAGGTGGCCGAACGGGTCAAGGCCGCGCTCGCCGGGGTGGAGAAGCTCCTCCCCCAGGGCAGCCGGGTGGCCATGGTCATGGACGGCGCCAAGTTCATCCGCTCCTCCATCTCCGCGGTCCAGGAGGACATGATCCTGGGCGGCATCCTGGCGGTGGTGGTGGTGCTCCTCTTCCTGCGCAACGTGCGGTCCACGCTGGTCTCGGCGGTGGCGCTGCCCACCGCCATCATCGGCACCTTCGCCGTCATGCAGGCGCTCGGCTTCACCTTCAACATCGTCACCATGCTGGCGCTCACGCTCTCGATCGGCCTCCTCATCGACGACGCCATCGTGGTCATCGAGAACATCGTCCGCCACCTGGAGCACGGGGAGAGCCCCCGGGTCGCGGCCGAGAAGGGCACGAGCGAGATCGCGCTGGCCGTGCTGGCGGTGACGCTGGCCGTCGTGGCGGTCTTCGTCCCGGTGGCCTTCATGAAGGGGCTGATGGGGCGCTTCTTCTACCAGTTCGGCGTGACCGTCGCGGTGGCGGTGCTCATCTCCTACTTCGTCTCGATGACGCTCACCCCGATGCTCTCGGCCCGCGTGCTCAACGAGCACGTCGGCCAGGGAGCGGTGTCGCAGGCCATCGAGAAGGTGCTCCGCGCCATCGAGTCCACCTACCGGCGCGCCCTCGCCTGGCTGCTCGACCACCGCGCCGTCACCGTCGGCGCGGCGGTGCTGGTCCTGGTCTTCACCGTGTTCCTCGCCACCAAGCTCAAGTTCACCTTCCTGCCCCAGCAGGACATGTCGGTGGTGAAGGTCTCGCTGGAGATGCCCGCCGGGACCTCGCTGGCCGAGACCGAGCGGCAGCTCGGCGAGCTCTCGGCGCAGGTCCGGCAGGTGCCCGGGGTGACCGACGTCTTCGCGGTGGCCGGCGGAGGCGCCCGCGAGGAGGTCAACAAGGGCGAGCTCACCGTCAACTTCGTCCCCATCCGCGATCGCGCCTACGGCCAGGCCCAGCTGAAGGAGCACCTGCGCAAGGCCCTGCGCGCCAGCCCGGCGGCGGTGGTGGGCGTGCAGGACTTCCAGGGCGTGGCCGGCGGTGGGTCGCGCCCCCAGATGGTGCAGTTCAACCTGCGCAGCACCGACCCCGACGCGCTGCTCGCCGCCGTCGAGAAGACCCGGGCGGCCATGCAGCGCAACCCCGGCTTCGTCGACGTGGACACCACCTGGCGGGCCGGGAAGCCCCAGCTCGACGTGGTCATCGACCGGGAGCGGGCGGCCGCCTTCGGGATCCCGGCCGCCGCGGTGGGCCAGAACGTCCGCGCCCTCATGGCCGGCGACAAGGTGGCCGACTTCCACGAGGGCGGGGACACCTGGGACATCAAGATGCGGCTGCCGCCCGACGTGCTCTCCGACCCGGCCGCGCTGGGCGCCATGCCGGTCCGGGCGCCCACGGGCCAGCTCGTCGAGCTGCGGACCATCGCCAGCGTGCAGGAGTCGCTCGGCCCCTCGCAGATCGAGCACCAGGCGCAGATGCGCCAGGTGACGCTGCTCGCCGACCTGCGCAACTACTCGCTGGGCGAGGCCATGACCTACCTCTCCGGCTTCGCGCGGCAGGAGCTTCCCCCCTCGGTCACCACCGACTTCGAGGGGCAGGGGCGCGAGCTGGGGGACGCCGCCCGGGCCTTCGTGCTGGCGCTGCTCCTCGGCGTGGTGCTCGTCTACATCATCCTGGCCGCCCAGTTCGAGAGCCTCGTCCACCCCTTCACCATCATGATGTCGCTCCCCTTCGCGGTCATCGGCGGCATCGCCGGCCTGCTCGTGGCCGGCCAGTACATGTCGATGATGGCCATGATCGGCTTCATCATGCTGATGGGGCTCGTCACCAAGAACGGCATCCTGCTCGTGGAGTTCACGAACCAGCTGCGGGCGGCGGGCAAGTCCACCCGCGAGGCGCTCCTCGAGGCGGGCCCCATCCGGCTCCGCCCCATCCTCATGACCACGGTGGCCATGATCGCCGGCATGATCCCGGTGGCGCTGGCCCGCGGCGACGGCGCCGAGACCCGCGTGCCCATGGGCGTCGCCATCATCGGCGGCCTCCTCACCTCCACGGTGCTCACGCTCGGGATCGTGCCGGTGGTCTACTCGCTCCTCGACGGGCTCCAGCAGCGCTTCGCGCGGCGCCGGGCGGCGCGGCGGGCCCGCGACGGCGCCGACGTGGGGGTCGCCCCTGCGCCGGGGGCGCCGCACGCATAGGCTCGACCGGGCGTGGAGCACGTCGCCAACCAGGACGCGCGCGGCCTCGCCCGGCTGCTCGGCGTCGACCTCGCGGACGCCCGCCGCCTGCTCGGCGCGGCGGTGGCGCGCGGCCGGACCCTGCGCGACGCGCGCAACGTCCGCCGGGAGATCCTCGACCGGGCCGCGGCGCGCCTCTCCGAGGCGCGGTTGCGGGTGGTCCACCGCGAGGACGCCGCCGACGGCTTCCGGCGCTACCTCTTCGCCCTCCACGACGGCGCGCGCGTCGAGTCGGTGCGCATCCCGCTCTTCGACACCCACCACACCCTGTGCCTGTCGTCGCAGGTGGGCTGCGCGCTCGGCTGCTCCTTCTGCGCCACCGGCCGGCTGGGACTCACCCGCAACCTCGAGCCCTGGGAGATGGTGGGCCAGTGGATGGAGGTGCGCCGCGACAGCACGCTCCCCATCACCGGGGCGGTGTTCATGGGGCAGGGCGAGCCCTTCCACAACTACGACGCGGTGATCGCGGCGGCCTACGTGCTCTGCGATCCGGCCGGCGGGCGCGTGGACGGGCGGCGCATCTCCATCTCCACCGCCGGCGTGGTGCCCATGATCCGGCGCTTCACCGCCGAGGGGCACAAGTTCCGGCTCTGCGTGTCGCTCAACGCCGCCATCCCGGAGAAGCGGGCCGCGCTCATGCCGGTGGAGCGCGGTCACCCGCTGGACGAGCTCCTGGACGCGGTGCGGGAGCACGCGGCGCGACGCGGACGGGTCACCCTCGAGTACGTCATGATGGCCGGCGTGAACGTGGGCGAGGAGGACGCCGAGGCACTGGGCCGGCTCCTGCGCGGGATCCCGGTGCGCCTCAACCCCATCGCGGTGAACGACGACACCGGGCGCCACCGGCCGCCGGACGCGGCCGAGTGGACCGCCTTCCGCGACGCGCTCGCCCGCCACCTCCCCGGACAGCCCATCGTGCGCCGCTACTCGGGCGGGAGCGACCGGAACGCGGCCTGCGGGATGCTGGCCTCGACCGCGCGGTAGGGCGCCGCCCGGCGCTCAGCGGGGCTGCCGCCCGTCCGGGGCCGGCCGCCCGGCGTCC
>JBBIOL010000032.1:0-35539 GCA_037443385.1 Anaeromyxobacteraceae bacterium | reverse complement strand
GGAAGCGGGACCAGGGGAGGTGCCAGTGGAGGCTCGCGAACGGCGAGGTCTGCGGTTCGGAGGTCCGGATCGAGATCGACCACGTGGTGCCGCGCGGCAGGGGCGGGCCCTCCACGGTGGAGAACCGCAGGGTGCTCGCAGGGCGCACAACCTGGAGGCGGCGCGCGAGACGTACGGTGAAGCCCACATGGACCGCTTCGCGCCGAGGGACCCGACCGATCGGGGACCGAGGGATCCGGTCGCGCGCGAGCCCTGCGCCGCCTACTTCGCAGGCGGCGCAGCTAGAGCCCCGCTGCCGCGCGCACCTCGGCCGCGCTCTGCAGGCGCTTCGCCGGGTCCTTCCGCAGGAGCCGCTCCGAGACCTCGGCGAGCAACGGGTCGGCGCCGGGGTTCATCGCCCGGATCGGCGGCGGGTCGAGCGTGGTGATCTCTCGCCACAGCTCGGCGGGCACCGAGGACGGGAAGGGTGGGCGGCCCACGAGGAGCTCGTACAGGATCACCCCCAGGCTCCAGAGGTCGGCCCGGTGATCGACGTCCCGCCCGGCGGCCTGCTCCGGCGCCATGTACCGGTAGGTCCCGACCACGCGCCCGGAGAGCGTGAGCGCGCTCGCGTCGGCGAGCTGCTTCACCAGCCCGAAGTCCATGATGCGGGCCCGCCGGGAATCGTCCACCATGATGTTCGACGGCTTCAGGTCCCGGTGCACGAAGCCGCGCCGGTGGACGAAGTCGAGCGCGCCCAGCACCTCGCCGAGCACGCACCGCATCCGGGCCATCCGCTCCGGGCGGTTGAGCTGGAGGGCCAGCGCCGCCGAGGGTGGTTCCGGCTCGGGCTCCTCCCCCGCCGCCAGGTCCACCGCGCGGGGCGGGTCGGCCATCCCCTCCCACGACCCCGACCCGTCGTCCGTCTCCGGCTCCTCCATGAGGTCGGCGAAGGCCCGGATGTCGTCCACTCCGGCTCCCGGCGCGCGCGCCACGATGGCCTCGACGTCGGCGTGGGTCTCCGGCTCCCGGAGCCAGGCCTCCATGTCGAAGACCGTGCCCGCCGCGATCTCCGCCACCGAGGTCGTGCCGTGGGTGGAGGGCAGCTCGAGGATCGCCGCGCCCGCGAGCGGGGCCAGGTAGGTCCGGAGGTCGAGCCCCTCCACGAGCTCCATGGCGAGCCAGGAGTACCCCTCGGCCTGGCCGGCGTCGAAGACCCGGACCACGTTGGGATGCTCGAGCGCGCGGAGGACCTCGAACTCCCGGGCGAGGCGGCGCGCCGAGGTGGGATCGACCGCCGGCGCCGGTCCGAGGAGCTTCACCGCGGCCGGCATGCCGTCGAGGAGGTGGCGGGCACGGTACACCGTCCCGACGCCTCCCCGGCCGATGACCGTGAGGATCTCCCAGGGACCGACGCACCGCGGAGGCACGAGGAAAAGTGTAGAGGTCCGCGACCCGGGGGGTCAAACGGCGACGCCCTCCCGACCCCTCGCATGGGCCGAGGGGTGGCGTGCTATAAGCCCGCCCGTGGGCGAGAAGAATCTCCTTCCCTGGATGGAGGACCGGGTCCGCGCCCGCCCCCTGCCGCGCCACGTCGCCATCATCATGGACGGCAACGGCCGCTGGGCGGAGACCCGCGGGATGTCCAGGGTCGAGGGGCATCGAAGGGGGTCCGAGTCGGTCCGCTCGGTGACGCGGCAGGCCCGGAAGATCGGCCTGGAGGCGCTCACCCTCTACGCCTTCAGCTCGCAGAACTGGGGGCGGCCCGACGAGGAGGTCGGCGCGCTCATGCAGCTCCTCGCGGAGTACCTCGACTCGGAGCGGGCCGAGATCATGGACAACCGGATCCGGCTCCACACCATCGGCGACACCGGGCGGCTCCCCGGTTTCGTTCGGGAGCGGCTCGAGTCGGTCCGCGCCGCCTCGGCGGGGAACGACGGGATGGTGCTCACGCTCGCGCTCTCCTACGGCGGCCAGGAGGAGATCCTCCACGCGGCCGGCGCCGCCGCGCGGGCCGGTACGCTCGACGCGGCCGGCCTGGAATCCCATCTCTGGACCGCCTCGCTCCCGCCGCTCGACCTGCTCGTGCGCACCAGCGGCGAGCGGCGCATCTCCAACTTCCTCCTCTGGCAGGTGGCCTACGCGGAGATGGTCTTCGTGGAGACGCTCTGGCCCGACTTCCGCGAGCTCGACCTGCTCGGCGCCATCGCCGACTACCAGGACCGGGAGCGGCGCTTCGGCCTCACCTCGGCCCAGCTGGGGAGCGGCTAGGCGGATGCGCGAGCAGAACCGGAACCTGGCCGTCCGCGTCGTCACCGCGCTCGTCCTCTTCCCGTTCGCCGTCTGGATGACCTGGCTCGGCGAGCAGTGGTTCGCGGTGCTCATCGCCGTGGCCGCGGCCCTCTCCGCCGGCGAGCTCATCTGGATGTTCGAGAAGCGGCTCGGCCCGGCCGGCTGGCTCGGTGTCCTCGGCGCGGCCGCCTGCCCGGTGGGCGCCTGGCTCTGGACCGAGGGGGGCAAGCCGTTCCAGGACTGGGCCGGGGTGCTCTCGGCCGGGATGGTGGTGGCCCTCTTCGCCGCCACGCTCCTGCAGCGCGGGACGCTCGAGCAGGCGCCGCGCACGGCCGCGCTCTCCACCCTGGCCTGGGCCTACACCGGGCTCCTCCCCGCCGCGGTGGTCGCGCTCCGGGAGAACGCCGGCTGGCAGTGGGTGGTGCTCCTCTTCCTCGTGACCTGGGCCAACGACACCTTCGCCTACTTCGCCGGCCGGTTCCTGGGGAAGCGCCCGCTCGCGCCGCGCATCTCCCCCAAGAAGACCTGGGAGGGGTTCTGGGGCGGCGCGGTGGGCAGCCTGGCCCTCTCGCTCTTCGTGAAGTTCGTCTTCCTGCCCGACCTGGGGGTGCCGGCCGCGCTGGTGGTCGGCGCCGGTGCGGCCGTGCTCGGTCCGCTCGGCGACCTGGCCGAGTCGGCCCTCAAGCGGGCCGCGGGCGTCAAGGACTCGGGACGGATCATCCCCGGGCACGGCGGCCTGCTCGACCGCATCGACGCGGTGCTGTTCGTCGCGCCCTGGGTGGTGGCCTGCGCCCTCTGGTTCCAGCGATGAAGCGGCTCTCCATCCTCGGCTCGACCGGCTCCATCGGCGTCCAGGCGCTCGACGTGGTGGCCCGCACGCCGGGCCGGTTCGCGGTGGTCGGGCTGGCCGCCGGACGCAACGTGGAGCGGCTGGTGGAGCAGGTGCGCACCTTCCGGCCGCTGCTCGTCTCCGTGACCGACCCCTCGTCCGCGGCCGCCCTGCGCGACCGGCTCGGGCGCGGCGCGCCGGAGATCGTCCACGGCGACGCCGGGGCGGTCGCGGTCGCGTCCCTCCCCGAGGCGGACCTGGTCCTCGCGGCCATCTCCGGCGGGGCCGGCCTGCGCTCCACCGCGGCGGCCGTCGAGGCGGGCAAGCCGGTGGGGCTCGCCAACAAGGAGTCGCTCGTGCTGGCCGGCGAGCTCGTGATGCGGCGCGCGGCGGAGCGGGGCGCGGCCATCCTGCCGGTGGACAGCGAGCACAGCGCCATCTTCCAGTCGCTGGCGGGGCACAACCGGAACGAGGTGCGCCGCCTCATCCTCACCGCCTCCGGCGGCCCGCTGCGCGGCCTCCCCGCCGACCGCATCGCCGGCGTCTCGCCGGAGGAGGCGCTGCGCCACCCCAACTGGACCATGGGGGCCAAGATCACCATCGACTCGGCCACCCTGATGAACAAGGGGCTCGAGGTGATCGAGGCCCGCTGGCTCTTCGACGTCCCCCCCGCGCGCATCGACATCCTCGTTCACCCGGAGTCGATCGTGCACTCCATGGTCGAGTACGTCGACGGCCAGGTGGTGGCGCAGCTCGGGGTCTCCGACATGCGCGGCCCCATCAGCTACGCGCTGGCCCATCCCGACCGGATCTCGCTCGACCTCCCGCCGCTCGACCTGGCCCGCGTCGGCCGGCTCACCTTCGAGCCCCCCGACCCGGCGCGATTCCCGGCCTACCGGCTCGCCTACCGGGCGCTCGAGACCGGAGGAACCGCGCCGGCGGCCCTCTCCGGGGCCGACGAGGGGGTGGTGGAGGCCTTCCTGGCCGGCCGCTGCGCGTTCGGGGCCATCCCCCGGGTGTGCGCCGAGGTGCTCGACGTGCACCAGGCCGAGCCGCTCCGATCGGTCGAGCAGGCCATCGCCGCCTCCGACTGGGGCCGGGCCGAGGCGCTGCGCCGGGTGGCCCGGGACCCGGCATGAGCGGGAATGCTCCTGCGCGCCGCGGGTTCACGCGCTAAGCTCCCGGGGCGCCCGGGCGCGGACCCATGGCCAGCGACATCCTCCTCAAGGTCGGCTCCATCGTCCTCCTGCTCGGGGGCCTCATCTTCGTCCACGAGCTCGGCCACTTCCTCGTGGCCAAGCTCGTCGGGGTGAAGGTGACCAAGTTCTCCATCGGCTTCGGGCCCCGGCTGGTCGGGTTCCGCCGCGGGGAGACCGAGTACCTGCTCGCGCTCCTGCCGCTCGGGGGCTACGTGAAGATGGCGGGGGACGAGCCGGGCGCGGAGGTCGCGCCCGAGGACCGGGGTCGAGGGTTCCTCGAGGCCCCGCCCTGGAAGCGCCTCGTCATCGCCTTCGCCGGACCGGCCGCCAACCTGGCCTTCCCGGTCGTGATCTACTTCGCGCTGGCCCTGGCCCAGAACGGGTCGCCGGTGGCCGGGCCCACGCTCGGCACGGTCATGCCCGGATCGGCGGCGGAACGCGCCGGGCTGCGCGCCGGGGATCGGGTCGTGGCCGCCACCGTCCCGGGCAGCCCCCCGGTGCCCATCCGGTACTTCTCCGACCTCCGGGACGTGGTCGGGCCCCGCGCCGGCGAGCGCGTCGACTTCACGGTGGTCCGGGACGGCGCGCAGATCGTGGTGCCGGTGATCCCGGCCGCGGAGAAGGAGTCGAATCCGGTCGAGACGGTCACCCGTGGCGTGGTCGGCGTCTCCCCGGCCTGGCCCCCGGCCGTCGTGGCCCCGGCGCTGCCCGGCGTGGCGGGCCCGCTCGCCCCGTTCGACCTCGTGACCCGGGCCGGAGGGGAGGCCGTCCGGAACATGGGCGACCTCGACCGCCTCCTGCGGGCGGCGGCGTGCGCCCCGCTCGACCTCGAGGTGCTGCGCGAGCAGCCCGTGGGTGCGCCCGGCGTCGCGGTCTCGAGCTACGCCCCGGTGCGGCTCGGTCCGGTGCCCACCTGCGCCGGGGGCCAGCCGGCCTTCCGGGCCGCCGATCCCATGGTCTCCACCTTCGTGGCGGAGGTCGTGCCGGGCAGTCCTGCCGACCAGGCCGGGCTGCGGCGCGGCGACGCAATCGTGTCGGTGAACGGCAACCCCATCCGGTCCTTCCGCGAGCTGAACCAGCGCTCCGGGGACTTCCTCACCGGGGCGGCGGTCCGGCTCGGCCTCTCCGACGGGCGCGTGGTCGAGCTCGTGCCGGCCGAGCAGGAGTACGTCGACGAGATGACCCGGGAGACCCGCCGGCGGATCACGCTGGGCTTCTTCCCCGATCAGCGCGGGCTGGTCTCCGGATCGGCGCTGGTCGCGGAGGAGGTGGCCCGCTCGGTGGGCGTCCTCGAGGCGGGGCGCAACGCCGTCGGACACCTCGCCGAGGTCATCCGCATCACCTCGCTCGGCATCGCCCGGATCGTGCAGGGGGAGATCAGCTTCAAGACCGTGGGCGGTCCGATCATGCTGTTCCAGATCGCGGCGCAGGCGGCGCAGGAGGGCTGGTCGAGCTTCCTCTTCAAGATGGCGCTCATCAGCGTGAACCTGGGCATCATGAACCTCCTGCCCATCCCGGTGCTCGACGGCGGCCACATCGTGGCCACCGTGGTCGAGGCGGCCACGCGCCGCCCGCTCTCGCTGCGCACCCGCGAGATCGCCAACATGGTCGGCATCCTGCTCCTCGTCTTCCTCATGATCTTCGTCTTCAAGAACGATCTCGTCCGGCTGATGGGGTAGGGGAGCGGCGAACCTCCCATGCTCGTCGCCGCCGTCGACTCCGCCACCCAGACCCTGTCCTGCGCCCTCGTCGGCCTGGACGGGCCGGCGTTCGAGGTCATCGCCACGCGCACCGACCGGCCCACCGGCGCGTCCGGGCACGCCATCCGGCTCCCCGGCGCCCTCACCGAGCTGCTCGGCGCCCTGGGACGCGGGGTGCGCGACGTCGATGCCTTCGCCGTGGGACTCGGGCCCGGGTCGTTCACGGGGCTCCGCATCGGGCTCGCCACGTGGAAGGGGCTGGCCTACGCCAACCGGCGCCCCATCGCGGGCGCCTCCAGCCTAGCCGCCATGGCGCTCGAGGCCTGCCGGAGCCTGCCCGCCGGCGCCACCCCGCTCCTCGTCCCGCTGCTCGACGCGCGCAAGGGGGAGGTCTACGCGGGCTTCTACCGTCCCACCCCGGGGGGCGTGGAGCCGGTGCACCCCGAGCAGGCGCTCTCCCCCGCGGTGCTCGCGGAGCGCGCCTCCACGCTCGGGTCGGTGGTCGCGTTCGGCGAGGGCTACGAGGCCCACCGGGCCGCGCTCGCGCCCGCGCTGGCCGACCTCCCCGGCGCGCCGGCCACGCCGTCCGCCGAGGCCGTCGGACGCCTCGCCGCGGCCCGGCTCCAGGCCGGGCCCTTTGACGACCGTGCCCTCTTCGCCCTCGAGCCCCATTACGTCCGCAAGAGCGAGGCCGAGGTGAAGTTCCCCAACGGGATCCCCTGACCATGCGCGTCTTCGTCACCGGCGCCACCGGCCTCATCGGCCGCGCGCTCACCGCATCCCTCGTGGCCGACGGTCACGGGGTGGTCGCGCTCAGCCGGAGCGAGACCCCCGCCGGCCTGCCCGCCGGTGCACGCGTCGTCACGGGCGACCCGGCGGTCGCCGGACCCTGGCAGGACGAGCTGGCCGCCTGCGACGCCTGCGTGAACCTGGCCGGGGAGCCGGTGGCGGGGGGCCGCTGGACCGAGGAGCGGCGCAAGCGCATCCGCGACAGCCGCGTGCTCTCCACGCGCAACGTGGCCGCCGTCACCGGGACCGGCGGCCCGGCGGTGCTGGTGAGCGGCAGCGCCATCGGGTACTACGGCCCGCGGGGCGACGAGGTCATCGACGAGACCTTCCCGCCCGGCAACGACTTCCTGGGCCACCTGGCGCTCGAGTGGGAGGAGGCCACCCGGGCGGCCGCACGCCGGGCGCGCGTGGTCCTGGTCCGGACCGGGATCGTGCTCTCCGCCGGGGGCGGCGCCCTGCCGCGGCTGGTCCTCCCCTTCCGCCTGCTCGCCGGCGGCCCCATCGGCGACGGCGGCTTCTGGCAGTCCTGGATCCACGTCGCCGACCAGGTGGGCATCCTGCGCATGGCGCTCGAGAACGGCGCGGCGGAGGGGCCGGTGAACGCCACCGCACCCGACCCGGTCCGGAACCGGGACCTGGCCCGGTCGCTCGGCCGCGTGCTCTCCCGGCCCAGCCTGCTCCGCGCGCCGGCCTTCGCCGTCCGGGCCGCGCTCGGCGAGATGGCCGAGGTGGTGCTGGCCAGCCAGCGGGTCGTGCCCATGCGCGCCCTGGCGCTCGGCTACCGCTTCCGGTTCCCCTCGCTGGAGCCCGCGCTCCGCGACCTGCTCCTGGAGACCCGACGATGAACGCTAGGACCCTGAAGCTCGCCGTGGTCGGCGCCACCGGCGCGGTGGGCCGGGCCGTGCTGGAGGACCTCGAGGCCCGCGAGGTCCCGGTGGACCTGCGCCTCCTCGCCACGCCGCGCTCGGAGGTGGACCTCCTCGAGTTCCGCGGAGACGAGCTCGAGGTGGAGCCGGTCTCGGATCGGTCCTTCCGGGGCTGCGACGCGGCCATCCTGGCCGTCCCCGCCGCCGTGGCGCGCGAGCTCGCCCCCCGGGCGTGGGCCGAGGGGTGCCTCGCGGTGGACCTCTCCGGCGCCTTCCGGGGCGCGGACGGGATCCCGCTGGTGGTGGCGGGGGTGAACGACGCCGAGGTGGCGGCCGGGGGGGCCCGGGGCGTGGTGGCGAGCCCCTCCGGGCCGGTGGTCCCGCTGGCGCTCGGGCTCGCGCCCATCCACCGCGCGGCCACGATCGAGCGCGTGGTGGCCACGATCCTCTTCGCCGCCTCCGGCTCGGGCACGGCCGGCGTCCGCCAGCTCGAGCGGGAGATGGTCTCGCTCCTGAACGGCGAGGAGCCGGATCCGTCCGAGCTCTCCCACCGGGTCGGCATGAACCTCGTGCCCCAGGTGGGCGCCTTCGACGCCGCCGGGTCGACCGACGTGGAGGCGGCGGTGGAAGCGGAGCTGCGCCGGCTCCTCGCCGCCCCGGCGCTCGTGGCCACCGCCACCGCCGTGCGGGTCCCGGTGTTCTACGGCCACGGACTCGTGGTGAACGTGCGGACCGCCCGGCCGCTGGCCGCCGAGGCCGCCCGCACGCTGCTCCGCGCCGCCCCCGCGGTGAAGGTCATCGACCGGCCGGAGGAGCGCGTCTACCCCATGCCGATGCTCGCGGTGAACGACGACGCGGTGCTGGTCGGGCGGGTGCGGGCGGATCGCTCCCAGCCGGACGGCCTCGACCTCTTCCTCGTCGCCGACAACCTGCGGCGCGGGGCCGCCGGCAACGCCGTGCGGATCGCCGAGACCTGGGTCCGCGCGCGCGGGTAGGCCCGTCCGGGCCCCGCCTGGCCCTGCCATTTTGGCACCCGACCGGGCGGCCCCACGCCCCGATTGCCAAAAAGTCCCGGGTCCGGCGACGCGGCGCCGGTCCCCCAGCGTCATCGGGAGCTTGCATGGCTGGCCCCGCCCTTGCACAATCGCGTCCCATGCGACGCCGCGCCGCCGTCCTCCTGCTGCTCATCCCCGGCCTGGCCCTCGGGCAGACCACGACCGGCTCGGTGACCGCCCAGGTCACCACGACCACGCAGTCCGTCGGCCAGGCCAGCCGTGCCGAGTGCGCCTCCACCACCAGCCTCGCCACCTGGAACCTGGTGTCGAGCATCACGCCGGTGGTGGCGAACGGCGACAAGTGGCGGCTCGGCACCGTCAGCACGACCACCGGCTGCACCACGAGCGGCGGCCTGCCCACCGGCGTCTACCAGGACGTGGCCGCCACCGGGGCCACCCAGTCCATCCCGTCCGTGCCGGTGAACACCATGGCCACCACGGCCGGGATCTCCAGCTGCACCCAGGCGAACGACCAGGCCATCAACCTGTGCGTCTACTACCTCCCCGGCGGATCGGTGACCGGCTGGCAGCTCGCCGCCCAGGGCGACTTCAACTTCCAGCTGGCCATCCCCCCGAAGCCGGTCATCACCGGGGTCACCCCGGGTGACTCGCAGCTCTCGGTGAGCGTCACGGCGGGCACGACCACCGCCACCGAGACGGCCACGAAGAGCGTCACCTTCACGGTCTCCTGCACGCCGGGCGCCGGCGGCACCGCGGTCACGGGTGGGCCGGGGAACGCCGGCAACATCACCTGCAGCGGCCTCACCAACGGGACGGCCTACACCGTCACGGCCACCGGCCTCTCCGCCGCGGGGAACGGCGGGCCGACGTCCGACGCCACCGGGCCGAGCTCGGCCACGACGCCGCTGCCCTTCTCCAGCTTCTGGGAGGTCTACAAGGGCGACGGCGGGGTCGAGACCGGCGGCTGCGGCACCGGAGGCACGGGCGCGCTCGCCCCGGCGCTGGCGCTCGTCGGGCTCCTCGCCGTGCGCCGGAGGCGCCCGTGAAGAAGCTCCTCGTCCTCGCGGCCCTCGCGCTGGCCCTCCCGGCCGCGGCCCAGAGCCCGGTCATCGTCTCCAAGGAGTCTCCGCGCTGGGGGTCGTTCCAGATCTCCCTCTCGCCCTTCAGCCCCAACATCGACTCCGAGTTCGCCAACGCCGTCTTCCCGCCCTACGCCACCATCTTCGGCACCGGGCGGCCGCTCATGGTCCAGGGACAGTTCAACATGTCGGCCTGGATCACCGAGTTCGGCACCCTCGACGTGGGCGGAGGGGTCGGCTACTGGGAGGCCTGGGGCCAGGGCTGGTACCAGGCCACCGACGGCACGCTCCTCCGGGGCGGCTCCACGAAGCTCATGATCATCCCGGTGCAGGTCCAGGCCACCTACCGCTGGGAGTGGTTCTACGAGCGTTTCCGCGTCCCCTTCGAGCCCTACGTCCGGGGCGCCATCGTCGACTACATCTGGAGCACGAGCGGCCAGGACGGGGTCTCGTCGTGGACCTCGCCGGAGGGCGTGGCCTACCGGGGGTCCGGGGCCACCTTCGGCTGGGCGGCCACCATCGGCGTGGGCCTGGTCCTCGACTTCTTCGACACCGGGCTCTCCCGCCAGATGGACTACGACGTCGGCATCAACCGCACCCTGCTCTTCTTCGACTTCACCAAGTCGAGCGTGAACGACTTCGGGTCGAAGAACTCGTGGCAGCTGGCGCCGTCCTACTGGGCCTGGAGCGTGGGCCTCGAGTTCGTGTTCTAGGGTCGCCCCGCTAGCCCGCCACCACGCCCCGTCGCCGCCCCACCTTCACGAACGCCTCCACGGCCCGGTCCACCATGGCGGGCGTGTGGGCCGCCGACAGCTGCACGCGGATGCGCGCCTCCCCGCGCGGAACCACCGGGAAGCTGAAGCCGACCACGTAGATCCCCTCGTCGAGGAGGTCGCGCGCGAGATCGACCGCCAGCCGCGCGTCCCCGAGCAGGATGGGCACGATGGGGTGGGTGCCGGGCCGCAGCCGGAACCCGGCCGCGGTCATGCCCTCGCGGAAGCGCAGGGCGTTCGACATCAGGCGGTCGCGCAGGTCGGTCGAGCCCTCGAGCAGGTCCAGCGCGGCGAGCGTGGCGCCCACGATGGGCGGGGCGAGCGTGTTCGAGAAGAGGTACGGACGGGCCCGCTGGCGGAGCAGGTCCACCACCTCGCGCCGCCCGGCCACGAAGCCGCCG
Organism: Anaeromyxobacteraceae bacterium; assembly: GCA_037443385.1. Lineage (GTDB taxonomy): Bacteria > Myxococcota > Myxococcia > Myxococcales > Anaeromyxobacteraceae > CAIOAK01. The sequence continues at coordinate 24,616 of JBBIOL010000032.1, read as the reverse complement.
GCGGCACCGCCCAGCGCCTTGCCCAGCGTGGAGGTGAGCACGTCCACGCGCCCCTGCACGCCGAAGTGCTCGGGCGTGCCGCGACCGGTGCGCCCCACGAACCCCGAGGCGTGGGAGTCGTCCACCAGCACCAGGGCGCGGTGGCGCTCGGCGATGGCGCAGATCGCGTCGAGGCGGGCCAGGTCGCCGTCCATGGAGAAGACGCCGTCGGTGACCACCATCCGCAGCCGGGCGCCGGCGGCCTCCACGAGCCGTGCCTCCAGCTCGTCCAGGTCGGCGTGGGCGTAGCGCAGGCGCCGCGCCCGGGCCAGCCGGATGCCGTCGATGATCGACGCGTGGTTGAGGGCGTCGGAGACGATGGCGTCCTCCTCGCCCAGCAGCGCCTCGAAGACCCCGCCGTTGGCGTCGAAGCAGGAGGAGAAGAGGATGGCGTCCTCGAAGCCGAAGAAGGCCGACAGGCGGCGCTCCAGCTCCCGGTGGAGATCCTGGGTGCCACAGATGAAGCGCACCGAGGACAGGCCGAAGCCGCGGCCGTCGAGCGCGGCCCGTGCGGCGGCGAGCAGCCGCGGGTCGCCCGACAGGCCCAGGTAGTTGTTGGCGCAGAAGTTCAGCACCGTGCGCCCGCCCACCTGGATCTCGGCGCCCTGCGGCGACTGCAGGACGCGCTCCTCCTTCCAGGTGCCGGCGGCGCGGATCTCCGACAGGGCCTGCTCGAACACCGACCGGGCGTCGTCGTACACGGCGGGCCTCCTAGAAGCGGATGAGCACCTTGGGGTGGGCCTTGATCTTCTCCTCGAAGGACGCCGGCTCCCACCCGTCGAAGGGGACGATGGTGTCCCTCCCCCCCTGGAGGATGACCTTCCAGACCTGCCCCTGGATGTCGGGCGAGCTGGACTCGAGCAGGTTGCGGGTGATGTGCCAGGTCTCGAAGATGCGGCGCCCCACCACGGCGTGGAGGCTGATGCCGTCCACGATGACGCGCTCCAGGCTCTCGATGACCGCCTCGCCGCTCTTCAGCCCGAAGAGGATGACGTGTCCCCCGCGCCGGACCACCGAGATGGCGGTGTTGAGCGCGGCGTTCGACCCCGACATCTCGAGCGCCACGTCCACGCCCACGCCCTCGGTGAGGTCGTGGATGGCCCGGGTGATGCCCTCGTCGTGCACGTAGGAGGTCTCGGTGGTCTTGGTCGGCTCGACCACCGCGTCGGCCCCGAGCTTCTTCGCCATCTCGATGTGGGTGCGCATGGGCTCGACGCCGATGACCTGCCGGGCCCCCAGCGCCCGGGCCACCGCGATGGCGAAGAGGCCGATGGTCCCGCAGCCGATGATGGCCACCGACTTGCCGCGCAGGTTGACCTTGGTGCAGGCGTGCACGGCGTTGCCGAAGGGCTCCTGCAGCGCCGCCACCTCCGGGCGGATCTTGGAGACGTCGGTGGGCCAGAGGGCCTGGGCCGGCAGCTTCACGTACTCGGCGAAGCAGCCGTCCACGCTGATCCCGATGATGCGGTCGGTGGCGCAGACGTGGTTGTCGCCGATGCGGCACTGGTAGCAGGTGTTGCAGATGATGTGGCTCTCGGTGCTGACCACGTCGCCGGGCCGGAGCCCGAAGTCGCGGGTGGCCTCCGGGCCGGCCTCCACCACCTCGCCGAGCAGCTCGTGGCCGATGACCCGGGCGTCCTTGCCCTCGGCGGCGAGCGTCGACTGGATCATGTCCCCGAAGGCGCGCCGGAACCAGATGCCGCGGTCGGAGCCGCAGAAGCCGGCGAAGCGCGGCTTCACGATCACCATGGCGGCGTCCCGGTAGTCCCGGCCGACGTCCAGCACCGGACGGGGCACCTCCTCCTTGCGCAGCCCGCGCGTGGTGGCCCACGGGTCCTGCTTCCGGTCGTACACCAGCGCCCACATCCTCGGATCCATGTGCACCTCGGTTGGCTTGGCCGCCTCAGTGTAGCGGGGAGGCGTGCCGGGGGCAGGGAGAAGTGCCGCCGGCCCGGCCCGAATTCCCGTTCCGGAGGGGATCCGTCCGACCCTATACTCGCAGGCTCATGGCGTCCCCTCCCGCCCGGCGCTGGCGCTGGCGTCTCCTCGGCGGGGCGCTCCTCGCGGTCCTGATCCTCCTCGCGCTCCGCGCCCTCCTCGGACCGGAGGTGCCGACCTGGACGGTGGAGCGGCGCGAGCTCGTCCAGCGGGTGGTGGCGAGCGGCCGCGTGCTGGCCCCTGCGCGCATCCAGGTGGGGAGCGTGGTCGTGGGGCGGGTCGTCCGGGTCGCGGCCGAGAAGGGGGACCGGGTCGAGCCGGGCGGGCTCCTCGTGCAGCTCGACGACCGGGAGGCCCGCGCGGCGCTGGCCCAGGCCCGGGCCCAGGAGGCCCAGGCCGGCGCGCGTCTCGAGCAGGTGGAGGTGGTCTCGGTGCGGGTCACGGCCGAGGCGGTGCGCCAGTCCGAGCTGCGGCTGGAGCAGGCCGAGACCCGCCTGCGCCGCCAGCGCACGCTGGCCGAGGCCGGATCGGTGAGCCGCTCCGACCTCGACGACGCCCAGCAGGCCCGCGACCTGGCGGCGAGCCAGCTCGCCTCGGCGCGCATCCAGGCCGCGGCCGCCGCGTCGGGCGCCGATCGGCGGTCGGCCCAGGCGGCGCTCGAGCAGGCCCGCGGCGCCGCGCTGGCCGCCGCCACCCGGCTCGACCAGCTCGCCATCCGCTCGCCCTCGGCCGGGGTCGTCACCGAGCGCGACGTGGAGCCCGGCGACGTGGTCCAGCCCGGGCGGACGCTGCTCGTCGTGGCCCGCGACGGGGCGACCCAGCTCTCGGTCCAGCCCGACGAGAAGAACCTCGCGCTCCTGCGGATCGGCCAGCCCGCCACGGCGTCGGCCGACGCCTTTCCCGACCGGACGTTCCCGGCCCGCGTCGCCTGGATCGCGCCGGCGGTGGACCTGTCGCGCGGCACCGTGGAGGTGAAGCTCGACGTGGCCGACCCGCCCCCGTTCCTGCGCCCGGACATGACCGTCTCGGTGAACGTCGAGACCGGCCGCGATCCGGACGCGCTGGTCCTCCCCGCCAGCGCCATCCGCGATCCCGGCCCGTCGGCCTGGGTGCTCGCGGTCCGGGACGGGCGCGCCGTCCGCCAGCCGGTGGCGCTCGGGCTCCGCGGTGACGGGACGGTGCAGGTGGCCGGCGGCCTCGGTCCGGGGGAGCGCGTGGTCTCCCCGGTGGCGAGCGTCGCGGCGGGGAGCCGCGTCCGCGCCGGGCCGGCGCGCTGATCGGGTCGCCATGCGCTTCGAGTGGTTCATCGCCATCCGCTACCTCCGGGAGGGTCGGGCCCAGACGGCGCTGGTGCTGGGCGGGACCACCGTCGGGGTGGCCGTGCTCATCTTCCTCACCGCCCTCATCGGCGGGCTGCAGCGGTCGCTCGTGGCCCAGACGCTCTCGGCGCAGGCCCACGTGCTCGTGAAGGCGCCCGAGCGGGTGGCCCGGCCGCTGCCGTCGCCGGGCCGGGTCGCCGACCACGTCGAGAAGGTCCCCGACCGCATCCGGTCCATCGAGCAGTGGCAGGGCGTGCTCCGGGCCATCGAGGCCATGCCCGGGGTGGTGGCGGCGACGCCGACCGCCGCCGGGGCGGGGTTCGCCTCCCGCGGCCCGGCCACCAAGGCCGTCACCCTCCGTGGCATCGACCCGCAGAGCTTCTCCCGGGTCATCCAGGTCGTGCCCCGCATGCGCGCCGGCGCCTTCGCGCTCGACGGGACGCAGGCCATCGTCGGGTCCACGCTGGCCGCCGACCTGGGCGTGGCGCTGGGCGACAAGATCCGCCTCTCCACGCCGGAGGGGCGCGGGGACGTCTTCACCATCGCCGGCGTGTTCGACCTGGGGAACAAGGAGGTGAACGCACGCTGGGTGTTCGTCCCGCTCCGCTCGGCGCAGTCGCTGCTCGACATCCCCGGCGGCGTCACCACGCTGGAGGTCCAGGTGGACGAGATCTTCCAGGCCGAGCGGGTCGCCCGGGAGATCGCCCGGCGCCACGGCCTCTCCGCCGACAGCTGGATGGAGCTGAACCAGCAGCTCCTGGTGGGGCTGCGCTCCCAGTCGGCCTCCAGCTGGATGATCCAGGGGCTCGTGGTGCTCGCCGTGGCGCTGGGGATCGCCAGCGTGCTCGGCGTGTCGGTGATCCAGAAGTCGCGCGAGATCGGCATCCTCAAGGCGACCGGGACCTCCACCGGGATGGTGCAGCGCATCTTCCTGCTGGAGGGCGCGCTGGTGGGCGCGGCGGGGTCGGTGCTGGGCGCCCTCCTGGGCTCGGCCATGGCGCTCGCCTTCGCCGGGCTGGCCCGGGCGCCGGACGGGGCGCCGCTCTTCCCGGTCGACCTCACCCCGGGCCTGTACCTGGCCGCCTCGGCGGTGGCCGTGCTGACCGGGACGCTCGCCGCCTGGTTCCCGGCCAGCCGGGCCGCCCGGCTGGAGCCCGCGGAGGTCATCCGCTATGGGTGAACCGGGGACGGACGTGCTCCACCTGGCCGGCGTCACCCGCGACTTCGGGGAGGGGGAGGCGCGCACCCGCGTCCTGAAGGGCGTCGACCTGGCCGTGCGGCGCGGCGAGTTCGCCGCGCTGGTGGGCCCCTCCGGCTCGGGCAAGTCCACGCTGCTCCACATCATGGGGCTGCTCGACCGGCCCACCGGCGGTCGCATCCTCCTCGACGGGCAGGACGTCGGACTGCTCGACGACGACGGCCTCACCCGCTTCCGGGCCCGCACGCTGGGCTTCGTGTTCCAGTTCCACCACCTGCTGCCGGCCTTCACCGCCCTCGAGAACGTGGTCATCCCCATGGCCGCCCACCGGGGGCGCCTCGAGCCGGCCATGCGGGAGCGGGCCCGGACGCTGCTCGACCAGGTGGGGCTCTCCGCCCGGGCCGGGGCCCGGGCGCGAACCCTCTCGGGCGGCCAGGCGCAGCGCGTCGCCATCGCCCGCGCGCTGGCCCTGGAGCCGCGGATCGTGCTCGCCGACGAGCCCACCGGCAACCTCGACACCCGCTCCGCCGACGCGATCTTCTCGCTCCTGCGCGAGGTGAACCGGACGCGGGGCGTGACCTTCCTGGTGGTGACCCACGACCCGCGCCTGGCCGGGCGTACCGACCGCATCGTGGAGCTGGTGGACGGGCGCATCGTGGCCGACCACGCCCACGCACCCGGGTGACCCGTGGACACGCCTCCCTCCCTCCGCGCCGCCGCCCGGCGGTCCCTGGTGCTCCCCGAGGCCGCCCTCGCCGCGGAGTGCGAGGAGACCTTCTTCGTCGCCTCCGGTCCCGGAGGGCAGCACCGCAACAAGACGGAGAGCGGGGTCCGGCTGCTGCACCGGCCCACCGGGGTGGTGGTCACCGCCACCGAGCGGCGCAGCCAGGCCCGGAACCGGGCCGCGGCGCTGTCGCGGCTGCGCGAGCGGCTGGCCGCGCTCTCCCACGTGCCGCCTCGCCGGGTGGCCACGCGCCCGACGCGGGGGTCCCGCGAGCGACGCCTCGCCGAGAAGCGCCACACCTCCGAGCGCAAGGCCGGGCGCCGCGACTTGGAGTGAACGAGGCCCGGCGGGCCCGGACGCCGCCCGGGTCAGGGCGGCGTGGCCGCGGTGGCCCCCGGGGGCGGAAGCGGCTCGACCAGGCCCCGCTCCACCAGCCGGTCCACCGACTCGCGGATCTGGGCCGCCGGAGTCCCGCAGGACTCGAGCGAGCGGGCCAGGTCGGCGAGCGAGCGCCGCCCGGGGCGGATCTCCGCCATCACCACCCCGTCGGAGGGCGTCACCCCGAGCGGATCCGCCCAGCGCTTCACGGCGGTCGTCAGGGCCTCGCGCCCGAGCGAGCGGGCCTCGAAGACCGCGGCGCGGTAGGCGGCCTCGGCGTCGACGCCCGGTTCCGAGAGCGCGAACCGCTGGCCGCGGGGCCAGCGACGTCCGCGCGGCGCTTCCCGGGAGGAGAACATGGCGCCATCCATCTCCCCGGACAGGGCGGGTGTCAAGGACCCCGGCGCTCGAATATCCCGCGATCCGGGGAATTTCCCGTTGTATGAACGGGCCGCCGCCCCCCGCGGGCCGCCCGGAGCGCCCCTGATCCCGAGCCACGTCGCCGACACGCCCGTCGCGCACCCGGAGGAGGCCCCGCCCCGTGCCCTCCGCCCGTGAGCGCGCCCCGCGTCCCCCGGCCTGCCTGAACTGCGGATCGACTCGGGTCGAGGCGTGGTGCGCCCGGTGCGGCCAGCGGAACGTCGACCTGCGCGTGCCGGCCCGGGACCTGGCCCTCGACGCCATCGAGGACGGGCTCTCGCTCGATTCCCGCATCGGCAGGACGGTCGTCCCGTTCCTGTTCCACCCCGGCCGGCTCACCACGGAGTGGTGCGCGGGGAGGCGGGCGCGCTACAGCTCGCCGCTCCGGCTCTTCCTGCTCACGAGCGCGGTCTTCTTCCTCCTCGCTGGCCTGAGCGGGAGCCTGGGGACGAACTTCACCGTGGACGACCGGGAGGGTGGCGCGGGGCCGGCGGGCGCGGCGGGGGCCGGGGGTTCCACCGGGGCGGTGCTGGAGGTGACCGGACCGGGCGGCGAGGAGGCGGCCCACGCCCGGCTCCGGGAGCACGGGTGGCTGGGGCGCGCCGTCGACGCACGCTGGAGGGCCATCGAGGCCATGCCGCGGGAGGAGCTGCGCACCCGCCTCGACGCCGCCTTCCGGGAGTGGATCCCGCGCGTGGTGTTCTTCCTGGTACCGGCCGCGGTGCTGGTGCTCGCGCTGCTCTGGCGTGGACGCTGGCTCTCCGAGCACGTGGTCCTCGCGCTCCACCTGCACGCCTTCGCGTTCGCGGTCTTCACGGTGCTGGTGGGGCTCCGGGCGCTGCCCTGGTCCGGGCCACGCACCGTCCTCGGCCCGGTGCTCCTGCTCTCCATCCCGGTCCACGTGGCGGTCGCGCTCCGCCGCGTCCACGGGGAGCCCTGGCGCCGCACCCTCCCCAAGGCCGCCGCCGCCGGCCTGCTCTACCTGCTCGCGCTCGGCGTCGGGATGGCCGGGGTCGGGTTGCTGGCCCTCTGGCTGGCCTGACCCGGCGCGATCGCGGGGCGCGCCCCTCCGGGCGATCAGGTCGCCACGCCGACGAGCGAGATCCACGGCTCGTCGGGCGCGGGGGGCGGGTCGAGCCGGACCTCGCAGTCGAGCATCCAGTCCACCTCGCCGGCCTCGTCGACGATGCGCTGGATGGCGCGCCAGCGGCGCGGCCCGGCCTCGGTGAGGAAGGTGTTGTCGGGTCGGCGTGCACGGGGCGTCACGTCGATGCGGGTGTGCGCCGCCCAGTAGGGCGCGAGCGCCTCCTCGACGCGCCGCGGGGTCCACGGATCGTCGGGGTCGGGGCGGATCAGCGCGGCCGCCTCCTCGTGGGACCGGCGCGCGAGCGCGCCGAGCAGCCGGTGCAGGTCGGTGCGCACGCGGGCCGCGAACCCGCGGGGATCGGCGGCCGGGTCGATCGGGAAGGCCGGGGCGGCCGGGGCCGACTCCGGCCCGGCGCGGGCCGGCGCGGCCGCTCCCTCCCCGGAGCGCATCCGCTCCCACTCGTCGAGGAGGCTCGAGTCCACGCCACGGACGGTGGCGCGCAGGAACGCCGCCACGTCCTCGACCGCCGCGTCGCGGTAGGCCTCCGGGACCGACTGGACCAGCGTCTTGTACGACTCGGAGAGGTAGCGGAGCAGCACGCCCTCGCTGCGCTGCAGCTCGTACTCGCGGACGTAGTCGTTGAACGACATGGCCCGCTCCACCAGCTCCCGGGCCACCGACTTGGGGCGGATGTTCTCCCGTCCCACCCAGGGGTGCAGGGCCGCGAAGGCGTTGAACGTGGAGTAGACGAACTCGGCGTTGGGCTTGGGGTGCTCGACGTGCTCGAGCTCGGCCATCCGCTCGTCGTACTCCTTGCCCTCGGCCTTCATGCGGGCCACCGCCTCGCCGCGGGCCCGGTCGAGCTGCTTCCAGAGCACGACGTCCGGGTCCTCCAGGATCGACTCGACCTGGGTGAGCACGTCGAGCGCGTAGGTCTCCCGCTGGGGGTCGATGCGCGGCAGGCTGTCGAGCAGGTAGAGGGAGAGGGTGTGGAAGAGCGAGAAGTCGTGCTGGAGGCCGCGCGCCGCCCGGACGTGGCGCCCGCGGTAGCCCTCCACGCCGTGCAGCTCGAGGAGCCCGGCCGATCGCAGCGTCCGGAAGCGCGCCGCCGCCTGGCGCCGGTGGCGGGAGCGCAGGGTCTCGCTCCCGTGCGACCGCCCGACGAGCTCGACCAGGCGCCCGTACCCCCCGCCGCGGCGCGCGGTCTCCCCCTGCAGGAGGTTGAGGAGCAGGCCGAAGGTCACCTCGAAGCGGCTCTCCAGCGGCTCGGGCGGGCGGGTCTGGAGCCGCTCGAAGGTCTGCCGGTCCCAGGGGAAGTAGCCCTTCTGCGGGGGCTTCTTCTTCTCGACCCGCTTCCCCGCCGCCTGCTTCTCGGCGATCCGCTTGTTCTCGATGACGTGCTCGGGGGCCTGGGCCACCACGTAGCCGCGCTCGTCGAACCCCTTGCGCCCGGCGCGTCCGGCGATCTGGCGGAAGTCGCGGGCGGCCAGGATGGCCGTCCTCTCCCCGTCGAACTTGCAGAGCTGGGAGAAGAGCACGGTGCGGATGGGGATGTTCACCCCCATCCCCAGCGTGTCGGTGCCGGAGACGACCTTGAGGAGCCCCTGCTGGGCCAGCTTCTCCACCAGCAGCCGGTACTTGGGCAGCAGGCCGGCGTGGTGGAGGCCGACGCCGTGGCGCAGGAACCGCTGCAGGTCCTTGCCGAACGGCGTGTCGAAGCGGAACCCCTCGAGCGCCTGCTGGATGCGCGCCTTCTCCTCCTTGCTGGAGAACCGCGCGCTCATCAGATTCTGGGCCTGCTCGGCCGCCGAGCGCTGGGTGAAGTTGACGAGGTAGACCGGCGCGCGCCCGGCCGCCACCAGCTCCTCGAGCGTCTCGTGGAGCGGGGTCTCCTGCCAGACGAAGTCGAGCGGCACCGGCCGCTCCTCGCTGCGCACCTCGGCGATCGTGCGGCCGGTGAGGGCCACGAGCCCCTCGGCGATGGTGGAGACGTCGCCCAGCGTGGCCGACATGAGCAGGAAGCGGGCCCGCTCGAGGAGCAGCAGCGGGACCTGCCAGGCCACCCCGCGCTCCCGGTCGCCGTAGTAGTGGAACTCGTCCATCACCACCGCGTCCACGCGGGGGTTCGCCTCCCGGAGCGAGAGGTTCATGAGGATCTCGGCGGTGCAGCAGACGATGGGGGCGTCGCGGTTCACCGCCCCGTCGCCGGTCATCATCCCCACGCTCTCCGGGCCGAAGAGCCGGCACAGGTCGAAGAACTTCTCGTTCACCAGCGCCTTGATGGGGCAGGTGTAGAAGGAGCGCTCGCCGCGCGCCATGCACTGGAAGTGGAGGAAGGCCGCCACCAGCGACTTGCCGGAGCCGGTGGGGGTGGCGAGCACCACGTGGCGCCCCTCGACCAGCTCGAGCAGCGCCTCCTCCTGGGCCGAATACAGGGTGAGCCCGGAGGCCCCGACCCAGGAGAGGAAGCGGTCGAGGACGGCGGCGTCGTCGAGGGGGGGCTCGCCCGGGGCGGGGAGCAGGGCGGCGAGCGGTGCGTCGGAGGTCATCGGGTCACGGGGGAGCGGCGACCGCCCCGGGGCGGCGCGGAACCCGCCGGCGCAGGGTCGGCCGGAACGCCCCGGACCGTCAAGCGGGAAGCGGGATCCCGTTGCGCTCGAGCAGCTGCCGCAGCTCGCCCTTGGCCACCGCCTTCGACAGGGCCTCGGCCGGCTCGACCAGGCCCCGCTTCACCAGGTCGAGGAGCGCGTCGTTCAGCGTGGCCATCCCGATGCCCTTCGCGGTCTGCATCACCGACGGGATCTGGAAGGTCTTGCCCTCCCGGATGAGGTTCGAGACCGAGCTGTTCACGAGCAGGATCTCCATGGCCGCGACCCGGCCGCCGCCGACCTTCTTGCAGAGCACCTGGGTCACGACCCCCTTCAGCGACTCGGAGAGCATGGTGCGGATCTGGGCCTGCCGGTCGGTGGGGAACTGGTCGATGATCCGGTCCACGGTGGACGGGGCGCTGTTGGTGTGGAGCGTGCCCAGCACGAGGTGGCCGGTCTCGGCGGTCTCGATGGCGATGGCGATGGTCTCGAGGTCGCGCAGCTCGCCCACCAGGACCACGTCGGGGTCCTCCCGGAGCGCGGCGCGCAGGGCGGCCTTGAACGACTGGGTGTGCGTCCCCACCTCGCGCTGGTTCACCAGGCAGCGCCGGTTCTCGTGCACGAACTCGACCGGGTCCTCGATGGTGATGATGTGGTCGTCGCGGTTCCGGTTGACGTGGTCCACCATGGCCGCCAGCGTGGTGGACTTTCCCGATCCGGTGGGCCCGGTGACGAGCACGAGCCCCTTCGAGAGGAAGCACAGGTCGAGGACCGGCCGGGGCAGGCCCATCTCCTCGGCGCTGCGCACCTGCGAGGGGATCTGGCGCATGACCGCGCCGATGCCGTGCCGATCGGCGAAGACGTTCACGCGGAAGCGGGCCTCGCTGGTGGCGTGGGCGAAGTCGGTGTCGGAGCGTTCCTGGAACTCCTCGCGGTTCTTCGCCGGGGCGATGGCCCAGAGCATGTCGGCGAGCCGCCCCTCGTCGAGCGCTCCGAACTCGGGGAGCGGGACGATGTCGCCGTCGACGCGGAGCGCCGGCGGATGCCGGGAGGCGAGGTGGAGGTCGGAGGCGCGCCGGGCCACCATCTCGGACAGGAGCCGGTGCATGGCCTCGCCGGCGTCGACCGGGAGGGAGACGGGGACCACCGGCTGCGCGACGGCCACGGCGGGCTCCGCGGGCGCGGTCGCCGCTCCGGGCGCGGCGTCCGGAGCCGCGGGAGCGGGCTCGACCGACGGCGAGGGCTTCCCGCGTGGGGCAGCCGCGACCCTCGCCGGCGGCGGCATGGGCGCGTCCGCGAGCGGTCGGACCACCGCGCGCACCTCCGCCCCGGATGCCTCGAACTCGACCTCCACCGGCCCCGCCGGGGAAGGGTAGGGGAACCGGGTCCGGCCGGGGCGCGGGAAGCCGGGCTGGAGGTCCGCCGGCACGATCTCGGCGAAGGCGCCCACGATCTGCGGCGTGGAGAGCGCCTGGCGCACCAGCACCCGCTCCTCGCCCTCGACGTGGAGCACCGCGCCGCGCGCGGTCTGGAAGAGGAGCTCCCCGCCGTGGGAGGCGGCCAGTCGCTCGATGAAGGCGTCCAGGCGGGCCATCGACGTCACCTCGGGAGGATCGCGACGCGGGCCACGTGGGCGCGCCCGACGAGCGCGACGCGGTCCCGCTCCAGCAGCCGCAGGAACGGCTCCGGACGGTTGAGGAAGTCGACCAGCCGGCTGCGCGCCTCCGGGGCGACGTAGGCCACGAGACCGGTGAGGCGGCTCCCGTCGGCGAGGGTCACCTCCACCTCGTGCTCGGTGGGGATGGTGTACGAGTCGTCGGCCGGCTCCTCGGCGGCGGCCACGCGCGCCACCGCGATCGAGGCGCGCTGGAGGAACGTCATGGTCCCGGTGGCCGGCTCCAGGGCCGGGATGAACGCGGCCGATCCGTTCAGCAGGTCGGAGACCCGCTCCGGTCCCGGGTGGGAGGCCGCGCCCTCCGAGAGGTAGATGGACACCTGGCGCGCCTCGCCGCCGGGGAGGACGACCTCCACCGGGACCGCCCTCTTCGGAACGCGCAGGTCCTCCATGCCCGGAAGTCGTGCACGCCCCGTGCCCTTCCCCCCGGGGGGGTCCGTGCGCTAATGATTCCCCATGAACTGCCCTCACCACATCCAGTGGGTGATCGAGGCCCCGAACGGCCTCCACCAGTGCCTCCAGTGCTTCGAGGCCGTGGCCAAGAAGGACGTGACGCCCAAGTTCGAGGACCTGGGCGCCGAGATCCAGAAGCGCTGGGACGCCCACGAGGCCCGCGCCCCCCGGCCGGCGGCCGCGGCGCCGGCGTAGGGTCGACGGGGGGATTCGACCACCCGTGGCGTCGCCACGGCCGGTCGGTCCCGGGTGGAACGCCACCCGGGTGCGTTCCCGTCCCGGACCCACCAGGGGGTCATCCTTCCATGCGCCCGCTCCCGATCGCGGCGATCGCGCTCTCCCTGGGGCTCGCCTTCCCGCTGGCCGGCGCCGTGCTGGGCGCGACCGGCACGGTCCTCGGCCTGCTCTCCGCGGTGCCGGTGGTGCTCGGGGCGGCGGCGTGGATCTCGGCGGGCCTGGCCGGGTCCGACCAGGAGAACCTTCAGCGCGCCGCGCGCGAGCGTCGCGACGAGGCCGAGCGGACCGCGGCGGACCTGCTCCACCAGGCGCGGGGGCTCGCCTCGGCCGCGTCCGTGCTCGGCGCGTCCACGGAGGAGACGGCCGAGCGCGTGCGCGGCACCGGCGAGACGCTCTCCCGGCTCTCCGGGACCGCCACCGCGTCGGCGCTCACCGCGGAGACGGTGGTGGGGCTGGCCCTCGAGTCGGAGCGGGCCGCCACCCGCGGGCTCGCGGTGGCCGAGGAGTCGCGCGCGGCGCTGGCCCGCCTGGCCGACGAGGTCCACGTCCTCTCCCAGCTCATCGCCGACCTCGACTCCCGCATGCGCGACCTGCTCCAGGTGGCCGACGCGCTCACCCGCGTCTCCGACCGCTCCCGTGCGCTCTCCGGGGTGGCCCGGGAGCAGGCCGAGGGCGGTCTGCTCGCCCCGGAGGCGCTCCCGGCGCTGGTGGCCCGGATGGACGGGCACGTGGAGGAGACCGCGGCGGCGGCGGCCCGGGCCCGGGCCATCCTGGCCGGCGTGCAGGACGCCATCTCGCGCGCCGTCCGGTCCGCGGAGGAGGGCAGCGTCCGGGCCGGGGAGGGAGCCATGGTCCTCGAGGGTGCCGCGGTCACCATCCGCGACCTGGCGCGGGCGCTCGCCACCTCGGCCCGCTCGGGACGGGCCATCGCCGAGGTGGCGCAGCAGCAGGAGGCCGGCCTGGACGCGCTGCGCGAGGCCATGAACGGCATCTTCCTCGCCCACGAGCGCACCGCGGCCTCCACCCGCGAGGTCGCCGCCGGGGCGCGGGCGCTCGGCGAGATCGCCGCGCGCGTCCGCCGGACGGCCCGCGCCGACACATAGTCCAGGACTATCGATTCGATAGACAGGATGTGTTGCGGCCGAACGGTCGCGGCGGCAGGAATGGTCCCGGAAGGGCCACCGACCCTCCCCGAATTGCCCGGGCCGGCGCCGCCGATCCGGGATTACAGGGACGGCTGGCCGCGTCCCACCGCGCAACGAGAAAAGGAGAGCTCCACATGTCCCAGCTCAAGGGCAGCAAGACCCACGGAAACCTGAAGGCCGCCTTCGCCGGCGAGTCCCAGGCCAACCGCCGCTACCTCTACTTCGCCAAGGTCGCCGACGTGGAGGGCTACCCCGAGGTCGCCGGCAACTTCCGCGAGACCGCGGAGGGCGAGACCGGCCACGCCTTCGGCCACCTCGACTACCTGAAGGTGGTGGGCGACCCGGCCACCGACCTGCCCATCGGCGACTCGATCGCCAACCTCAAGTCGGCCGTGGCCGGCGAGACCCACGAGTACACCGACATGTACCCGGGCTTCGCCAAGACCGCGCGCGAGGAGGGCTTCGCCCAGATCGCCGACTGGTTCGAGACGCTCGCCAAGGCGGAGAAGTCCCACGCCGGCAAGTTCTCGAAGATGCTCGACGGCATCAAGTAGGCCCGTTCCCGGGGATCGCCCCCGGATCGCGCACGGGACCACCGCGGCCCGGCTCCTCGCCGGGGCCGGGCCGCTCCTCCTGGAGGCACGACCATGTCCGAGGCCGGCAAGAAGATCAGCTACGACCCGACCCCCGGGCTCTCCTACGACCCGACCCAGACCGTCTACTGGGACGCCGCCGCGCTCCACGGCGAGGTGCTGCGCGCCTTCGACATCTGCAACGGCTGCCGCATGTGCTTCAAGTTCTGCGACAGCTTCCCGCGCCTCTTCTCGCTGCTCGACCAGCGCGACCACGACGTCCACACCCTCTCGGACGCCGAGATCCAGGGGGTCATGGACGACTGCTTCCAGTGCAAGCTCTGCGAGGTGCAGTGCCCCTACACCCCGCGCGACGACCACCCCTACCAGCTCGACTTCCCGGCGCTCGTCCACCGCTACGACGCCCAGCAGTTCCGCGCCCGGGGCGGCAGGCCCACCCTGCGCGAGCGGTTCCTCGGCGACCCCGACCGCTCCGGGCAGATGGCGCGAATGTCGCTCGGCCTCGCCAACGCCATGAACAAGGTGGCCCCGGCGCGCTGGATGATGGAGAAGGTCCTCGGCGTGGACCGCCACGCGTCGCTGCCCGACTTCGCCACCACCGCCTTCGACACCTGGGCGGAGCGGGCCGGGTGGGCCCGGCCCGAGCCCGGCGGGGACGCCGTCCTCTTCCAGACCTGCTTCGTGCAGAACAACGACACCGCGCTGGGACGCGACACGCTCGAGGTGCTCCGCAAGAACGGCGTCGACGTTCGGGTGGTGAAGGGGCTGCGCTGCTGCGGCATGCCGGCCTGGGAGCACGGCGACCTGGACCAGCTCCGCCGCCAGGCGCACGACGACCTCGACCTGCTCCTCCCCTTCGTGGAGCGCGGGGCCAAGGTCCTCGTGGTGAACCCCACCTGCTCCATGATGATGCGCCGGGAGTGGCCGCACCTGCTCGAGGGCCCGGACCGGGAGCGCGCCGCCCGGCTCGCACCGGCGGTGATGGACGTCTCCGAGTACGTCTGGTCCATCCGCAACGAGCCGCGCTTCAACCAGGACTTCAAGAGCACGCCCCCCGGCGGGAAGGTCGCCTATCACGCGCCCTGCCACCTGCGCGCGCAGGCCGTGGGCTTCAAGGGGCGGGACCTCCTGCGCCGCATCCCGGGGGTGGAGGTCGCCGCCACCGTGATGGAGTGCTGCGGCCACGACGGGACCTACGCCATGACGGTGGAGGGGCACGCCGCCTCCGGCCGCATCGGCGCCAAGGCCTTCGAGGGCATGAAGGGCGCGGGCGCGCAGGTCTGGTGCACCGACTGCCCGCTCGCCGCCGTCCAGTTCCAGCAGTTCGCCGGAAACAAGCCGCTCCATCCCATGACCGTGCTGGCCCGGGCCTACCGGGAGAACGGCTTCGGCAAGGGCGGCGAGGAGGAGAACCGATGAGGCCCGTCGTCCGCGAGGAGATCCTCGACCTGACCGCCTACGAGAAGGCCCGGCCGGACATCCGCCAGCGGCTGCTCGCCGTGAAGGCGCCGCGCCGGGTGCACCTGGGTCCGGCGCTGACCTTTCTCTTCGAGAACCGCGACACCGTCCGGTACCAGGTGCAGGAGATGGTCCGGGCCGAGCGCATGGTGCGGGACGAGGAGATCGCCCACGAGCTCGAGACCTACAACGAGCTGCTCGGCCGGCCCGGCGAGCTGGGCGCGGCCCTGCTCATCGAGATCGACGACCCGGCCGAGCGGGCGGTCCGCCTGCGCGAGTGGATGGGGCTCCCGGGCAGCCTCTACGTGAGGACCGCCGCCGGACGCAAGGTGAAGGCCACCTTCGACCCGCGCCAGGTCGGCGAGGAGCGCCTCTCCTCGGTGCAGTACCTCAAGTTCGACACCGGGGGCGAGGTGCCGGTGGCCATCGGCGCGGAGCACCCCCGGCTCACCGCCGAGGTCGAGCTGACGCCCGAGCAGCGGGAGGCGCTCGCCGCCGACCTGCGGGACGCCTGACCCGGGCCGGCCGTGCGGCGGCGAAATAGGCGGCGGGCCCGGGCGTAGGAGGGGGAGCCCGGAGGTTCGCCATGTGGAAGCCCGCCGCCCTCGTCGCCCTCGCCCTCGCACTGGAGGGCGCCTTCGTCCTCACCGCGCTGGTCCCCGACCCCGCCGCGATCGCCCGCGCCGCGGCGGAGGCCCGCCACGCCTCGCCCGACGCCTCGGTGGCCCGCGGTCATGAGAATCGCGCCATTTCCGCTGGCGCGCTCGCCAGCGCGCGGTAATGGAACCTCCATGAAGCGCTCGCCCCCGCTGGCCCAGATCGTCGCCGCCACGCGCCCCGCCGTCCCCGGCTCTGCGGTCCTGCCCCTCGTGGCCGTGGCCGCGGCCCTGGTCCTCCAGGTCCTCCTCGCCGCCGCCGTCCGGTAGTCGCGGCCGTCGAGGCGCCGGCCGACCGTGATCCCCTGGTTCGAGCCCCCGGCCCTCCACGTCGGCCCCATCACCCTCCAGGCCTTCGGGATCCTCGCCGCGCTGGGCGTGGCCGCCGGGGTCCGTTCCTCCGCGTGGGCGGCCGGCCGGCGAGGCCTCGACCCGCGCCCGGTCCTCGACTACGCCATCTGGGGCGTCGTGGCGGGGATCCTGGCCGGCCACCTCGTGCACGTGGGGCTCTACCACCCGGAGGAGATCCGGGATCCCCGCCGGGTGCTCGCCGTCTGGGACGGGCTCTCGTCGTTCGGGGGGCTCGCGGGCGGGATCGCCGCCGCAGCGGTCTTCTTCCGGCTGCGGGGTGTCCCGCTCGAGCGCTACGGCGACGCCTTCGCCGTGGGCGTGCCCACCGGATGGGCGCTGGCCCGCGTGGGCTGCTTCCTGGTCCACGACCACCCGGGTCGGCGCACCGGGTTCCCGCTCGCGGTCCGCTTCCCGGGAGGGGCCCGCCACGACCTCGGGCTCTACGAGGCGGTCGTGCTGGCCGCCATCGCGGCACTGCTCTGGTGGCTCTGGTCCCGCGGGAGGCTCGCCGGGCGCCTGCTCGGGCTGCTCGCCGTGCTCTACGGGGTGGCCCGGTTCCTCCTCGACTTCCTCCGCGCTTCCGACGTCCCCTACGCCGACGCCCGCTACGCCGGGCTGACCCCGGCCCAGTACGGGGCCATCCTGCTCGTCACCTGGGGGGCGTGGCGCCTGGCCCGGACGGAGGTTATCCACCTCCCATGGCCATCCTCGTCGTAGAGGACGACCCGGGCATCCGCCAGGGCATCGCCGACTTCCTCGGGTTCGAGGGCTACGCCGTGGACGTGGCCGTGAACGGGGAGGAGGCGCTCACGTACCTCCGGGACCGCACCCCCTCGCTGCTCGTCCTGGACCTGGTCATGCCGGTCATGAACGGGCCCCAGCTCCTCGAGCGGCTGCGCGTCGAGGGGCTGGCGAGCGGCGTGCCGGTGGCCATCATGACCGCCGCCATGCCGGGCGCGAGCACCCTGCCCCCCGCCGACGCCTACCTCTCGAAGCCCTTCGACCTCGAGGAGCTGCTCCAGGTGGTCGGGCGCCACGCCGGCCCGCCGGGCGACGTCGAGGCCGGGTCCACCCGCTAGGCTCCAACCGGGGCGGGCTTTCCGTGGCGGATCCGGGCGGTCCCGTCGTTATGATCGGCCGGCATGTCCACCGCCAGCGATGGGCCCCCCTCCGCGCCGAGCGCCTCCAACCTGGGGTTCGTCGAGGACCTCTACTTCGCCTGGCTGCAGGATCCGGCCTCGGTCGACGAGCGCTGGCGCGACTACTTCGCCTCCCTCCCCGCGGTGCCCGACGCCGCCCCGGCGCCCACGGCCTGGCCCGCCCGGACGGTCCGTGAATCGGGCGGCGCGCGCGCCGAGGGGCGCGACGCCTTCCAGCTCCGGGTCGATCGGCTCACCCGGGCCTGGCGGACCTTCGGCCACCTGCAGGCCGACCTCGACCCGCTGGGCCTGGAGCGGCGCCGCGCCGAGCGGCTCGAGCTGGCCGAGTTCGGGCTCTCCGAGCGCGACCTGGACCGGGTCGCGGGCCTGCGCGACGGCGCTCCCGAGACCCTGCGCGAGCTCCTGGCCCGGCTCCAGGAGACCTACGGGCGCACGCTCGGGGTCCAGCTCGGGCACATCCACGACCGCGAGCTGCGGGGCTGGCTCGAGCAGCGGATGGAGCGCACCCGCAACCGCCTCACCCTCACCCCGGAGGTGAGGCGCCGCCTGCTGGAGAAGCTCCTGCAGGCGGGGATGTTCGAGCAGTTCCTGGGCACGCGGTTCCTGGGCGCGAAGCGCTTCTCGCTCGAGGGCACGGAGATCCTGGTCCCCCTGCTCGAGCTGCTCCTCGACCGCGCCATGGGCTACGGCGTGCGCAACGTGGTCATCGGCATGGCCCACCGCGGGCGCCTGAACGTGCTCGCCAACGTGCTCGAGAAGCCGCTCCGCGACATCTTCGCCGAGTTCCGCGACCAGGCCATCATCAGCGGCGCCGCGGGCGGCGACGTGAAGTACCACCTCGGGTACTCGAGCACGCGCGACACCGCCGACGGCGGGCTTCGCCTCTCGCTGGCCTTCAACCCCAGCCACCTGGAGTGGATCGATCCCGTCGTACAGGGACGGGTCCGGGCCAAGCAGGACCGGTTCTCCGACGCCGAGGGGCAGCGTTCCATCCCGGTGATCATCCACGGGGACGCGGCCTTCGCCGGCCAGGGCATCGTCGCCGAGACCTTCAACATGTCGGGGCTCCCCGCCTACCGCTGCGGCGGGACGATCCACGTCGTCGTGAACAACCAGATCGGCTTCACCACCTCGCCCCGCGATTCCCGGTCCACGGTCTACGCCACCGACGTGGCGCTCATGCTCGACATCCCGGTGCTGCACGTGAACGGCGAGGACCTGGAGGCGGTGGCCCAGGCGGTCCTGCTCGCGGCCGACTTCCGGCAGCGCTGGCACCGCGACGTGGTCATCGACGTCTGGGGCTACCGCAAGTACGGGCACAACGAGGGGGACGAGCCCACCTTCACGCAGCCGGTGATGTACCGGGCCATCGCCGCCAAGACCCCGTTCCCGCGCGCGCTCGCCTCCGCGCTGCAGCGGGAGGGGGTGGTCACCGAGGAGCAGGTGGCCGGCATGACCCGCGCCTACCAGGCCCGGCTCGAGGAGGCCTACCAGGCATCGGCGGCGGTGGCGGCCGTCCCGGCGCCGCCCCACGTGGAGGGCGTCTGGAGCAGCTACCGCGGCGGGGCGCTCGTCGCCAGCGCAGACCCGGTCACCGCCGTCCCCGCCGACCGGCTGGCCCACGTGGCCCGCCACCTGTCCGAGATCCCGGCCGGGTTCGAGCCCAACCCCAAGATCGCCAAGCTCTTCGAGGCCCGCTCGGAGATGGCCCGCGGCAAGCGCCCGCTCGACTGGGGCTTCGCCGAGCTGCTCGCCTACGGGACCGTGGCCTGGGAGGGGCGGGCGGTGCGGCTGGTGGGCCAGGACGTGCGGCGGGGCACCTTCAGCCACCGGCACGCGGTGATCCTCGACGTGCGCAACGGCGCCCCGTACCTGCCGCTCGCCAACCTGCGCGAGGGGCAGGGGAAGATCTCCATCTTCGACAGCCTGCTCTCCGAGGCGGCCGCGCTGGGCTTCGAGTACGGCTACAGCCTGGAGCAGCCCGAGTCGCTCGTGCTCTGGGAGGCCCAGTTCGGCGACTTCGTGAACGGCGCCCAGGTGCTCATCGACCAGTTCCTCTCCTCGTCGGAGGTGAAGTGGAACCGCCTCTCCGGGCTCGTCCTGCTGCTCCCCCACGGGATGGAGGGGCAGGGGCCCGAGCACTCCAGCGCGCGGCTGGAGCGGTTCCTCGAGCTCTCCGTGGAGGACAACTGGCGGGTGATGAACCTCACCACGCCGGCGCAGATCTTCCACGCCCTGCGCGGCCAGGTGCTCACCCCCTTCCGCAAGCCGCTCGTGGTCATGTCGCCGAAGAGCCTGCTGCGGAACCCGGCGGCGGTCTCGCCGCTGTCGGAGCTCACCGAGGGCCGGTTCCACCCGGTGCTTCCCGACGCGACGGTGCCCGATCCGGCGGCGGTGCGGCGCGTGCTGCTCTGCTCCGGCAAGGTCCACTACGACCTCGTCGAGGGGCGGGCCGCCCGAAAGCGCTCCGACGTGGCCATCGTGCGCGTCGAGCAGCTCTACCCGCTGCGCGTGGCCGAGCTCCTCGAGGCGCTCTCGCCGTACCCGGCGTCGGCCCCGGTGCTCTGGGTCCAGGAGGAGCCGCGCAACATGGGCGCATGGCCCTACATCCGGGACGCCCTGGGGGAGGCCGTGCGCGGCTTCGACGCGCGGTCCTCGGTCGTGGCGCGTCCGCCCAGTCCCAGCCCCGCCTCGGGCTCCAACACCCGCCACAAGCTCGTCCAGCAGGCGCTGGTCGAGGAGGCGCTGGGGTGTCCGTCTTTCGGGAGGGAAGTGAACCCATGGCCGTCGAGCTGAAGGTCCCGTCGCTGGGCGAGAGCGTCACCCAGGCGCAGGTCGGGCAGTGGCTGAAGCGGGAAGGCGAGGCCGTGGCGCGCGACGAGCCGGTGGTCGAGGTGGAGAGCGAGAAGGCCACCGTGGCCGTTCCCGCCCCGGCGTCGGGCGTGCTGCGCAGGGTGCTGCGGCAGACCGGGGAGACCGTGGCCGTGGGCCAGGCGCTCGGGGAGATCGAGGAGGGGGCCGTCGCGGCGACCGTCCCGGCCGCGGCGACCGTCCCGGCCGCTCCGCCCCCCACGGGCCCGGCGCCGACGGCGGTCGTGCCGACGAGGCCGCCCGCCGCGCCCCCGCCCCGCCCCCCGGCGACGCCCGGCGAGGCGGCGGCCGCCTCCGACCTCCGGCTCACCCCGGCGGCCCGCAAGCTGCTCGCCGAGAAGGGGCTCGGAAAGGCCGACCTGCTGCGGCTCCTCGCCTCGCCCTCCGGCAAGGCGCCGCTCGCGCCCGCGGAGTTCCCGCCCCCCGGGCCGCGCGAGCGGCTCGTCCCCATGTCGCCGCTCCGGCGCACGGTGGCCCGGCGGCTGCTCGAGGCACAGGAGAGCGCCGCCATCCTCACCACCTTCAACGAGGTGGACATGTCGCGGGTGATGGAGCTGCGCGACCGGTTCGGGGAGGCCTTCCACGAGAAGCACGGCATCAAGCTGGGCTTCATGGGCTTCTTCGTGAAGGCCGCCGTCGAGGCGCTGGCCGCCTTCCCCGCGGTGAACGCCGAGGTGCGGGGCGACGCCGTGCTGTTCAAGGACCACTACGACGTCGGGGTGGCGGTGGGTGGCGGGAAGGGGCTCGTGGTCCCGGTCATCCGCGACGCCGACCAGCTCTCGCTGGCCCAGGTCGAGCTCTCCATCGTCGAGCTGGCCCGCCGCGCCCGCGAGAACAAGATCACCATGGAGGACCTGGCCGGCGGGACCTTCACCATCTCCAACGGGGGCATCTACGGCTCGATGCTCTCCACGCCCATCCTGAACACGCCGCAGAGCGGGATCCTCGGGCTCCACAAGATCCAGAAGCGCGCGGTGGTGGGCCCGGGCGACACCGTGGTCGTGCGGCCCATGATGTACCTGGCGCTGTCCTACGACCACCGCATCATCGACGGGCGCGAGGCGGTCTCGTTCCTGGTCCGGGTGAAGGACCTGCTCGAGGAGCCCAGCCGCCTCATGCTCGACGTGTGACGCCGGCGAAGATTGCCCGGTCCCGGGGCGGCCGGCGGGGGTAATCTCCCGCCCCATGGACTCCGACACCTTCCGCCGCCTGGGGCACGAGCTCGTCGACTGGATCGCCGACTACCGGGACCGGGTCGAGTCCCTCCCGGTGATGAGCCGCGCGCGTCCCGGCGAGATCCGGTCCCGGCTTCCCTCGAGCCCGCCCGCCGGGGGAGGGCGCATCCGCGACGCCATCGACGCGCTCGACGCGGTGGTGCTCCCCGGGATCACCCACTGGCACCATCCGTCGTTCTTCGCCTACTTCCCCTCCAACTCCAGCCGGGCCTCGATCCTGGCCGACCTGGTCTGCGCCGGGCTGGGGGCGCAGGGGATGAGCTGGCAGACCTCGCCTGCCGCCACCGAGGTCGAGGAGGTGGTGGTCGACTGGCTGCGGCAGATGCTCGGCCTGCCCACGGCCTTCGCCGGCGTCATCCAGGACACCGCCTCCACCTCCACGCTCACCGCGCTGCTCTGCGCGCGCGAGCGCACGAGCGGGTACGGCCAGAACCGCGGGGGGCTCCAGTCGCAGGAGCCGGCCATGGTCGTCTACGCCTCCGACCAGGCCCACAGCTCGATCGAGAAGGCGGCGCTGCTGGCCGGCTTCGGCAAGGAGCACCTGCGCCTCGTGGCCACCGACCGGGCCCACGCGCTCCGCATCGACGCGCTGGCCGAGGCGGTCGAGGCCGACCGCGCCGCGGGCCTCCGCCCGTGCGCGGTGGTGGCCACCACCGGCACCACCGCCACCACCGCGCTCGACCCGGTGGCCGGGATCGCCGGGGTGGCCCGCAGGCACGGCCTGTGGCTCCACCTCGACGCGGCGCTGGCCGGGACGGCCATGGTGGAGCCCGCCTACCGCTGGATGTGGCGGGGCGTGGAGGAGGTCGACTCGCTCGTGCTCAACCCGCACAAGTGGATGGGTCCCGGCTTCGATCTCTCGGCGTACTTCGTCCGCGACCCGCAGCACCTCGTGCGCGTCATGTCCACCAACCCGAGCTACCTGCGCACCGCCCAGGACGGCGAGGTGCGGAACCTCCGCGACTGGGGCATCCCGCTCGGGCGGCGGTTCCGCGCGCTCAAGCTCTGGTTCCACCTGCTCGACGAGGGGGTCGACGGCCTGCGGGCGCGGGTGCGGCGGGACGTGGAGAACGCCCGCTGGCTCGCCGACCGGGTCGACGAGACGGCCGGCTGGGAGCGGCTGGCCCCGGTCCCGCTCCAGACGGTCACCTTCCGGCACGTCCCGGCCGGCTCGGCGGACGAGGAGCGCATCGCCGCGCACAACCTCGCCATCGCACGAAGAGTGAACGAGGGCGGGCGGGTTTACCTCACGCCCAGCGTGCTGAAGGGACAGCAGACGCTGCGGGTCTCGGTGGGCGCCGAGGCCACCGAGCGGCGCCACGTCGAGGCGCTCTGGGCGGAGCTCCGCGCGTCGGCCGAGGCCGTGGGAGGCTAGGCGGCATGTCGATCATCGTGGTGGACGTGGAGGCCGACGGCCCCATCCCGGGGAAGTACTCCATGGTCTGCCTGGGCGCGGTGGTGCTCGAGCCCACGCTCTCCCGGACCTTCTACGGGCGCACCCGCCCCGTCTCCGCGGAGTGGGTGCCGGAGGCCCTGGCGGTGAGCGGCTTCTCCCGCCCCGAGCACGAGGCCTTCGACGATCCGCGCGAGGTGATGGCCCGCTTCGAGGCCTGGGTGGTGGAGAACTCGCGGGGGAAGCCGGTGCTCGCCTCCGACAACCTGGCCTTCGACTGGCAGTTCGTGAACTGGTACTTCCACGCGCTGCTGGGCCGGAACCCCTTCGGCTGGTCCGGGCGACGCATCGGCGACCTCTACTGCGGCATGGTGAAGGACGGGTACGCCTCCTGGAAGCACCTGCGCCGGACCGTGCACGACCACCACCCGGTGAACGACGCCCGGGCCAACGCCGAGGTCCTGCTCACGATGATCGGGATGGGGCTCAAGCTGCCCGCACGCTGAGCCCGGGGCCGTGACACGGGCGTGACGAGGCCCGGCTAGCTTCCCGTCCATGGCCCCGTCCGACCCCACCCCGCGCGCGAAGCCCTTGCTCCGCGGCGTGTCGCACGAGATCGCCGCCGGCGTGGCGCTGGCCGGCCTGGTGGCGCTGGTCCTGCTCGCTCCCGGCCCGCGCGCCCGGCTCGCCGGGGCGGTCTACGGCGGCAGCCTGGTCGCGCTCTTCGCGGTGAGCGCCCTCTACCACCGCCCCACCTGGAGCCCGCGGGCCCGGCTCTGGATGCGGCGGCTCGACCACTCCGCCATCTTCCTGCTCATCGCAGGGACCTTCACGCCCCTGTGCCTGCTGCTCGGGGACGACCGGGCCCGCACCATCCTGGGCGTGGTCTGGGTCGGCGCCGGGCTGGGCATGCTGCGGGCCATCCTCTGGCCCACGGCGCCGCGCGCGGTGGCGACCTCGCTCTACCTGCTCCTCGGCTGGGCGGCGGCGCCGCTCGTGCCCGCCATGTACCGGACGCTCGGGCCCGGCGCGCTGGCGCTGCTCGCCACCGGCGGGATGCTCTACACGGTGGGCGCGGTGATCTACGCCACCCGCCGCCCCGACCCGTTCCCGCGCGTCTTCGGGTACCACGAGATCTTCCACGCGCTGGTCATCGCCGCGGCCGGGCTCCACTTCACGGTGGCGGCCGGCGCCGTCCGCGCGCTGGGCGGCTAGGTCCCCCGTCAGCGCCTTCCGCGCGGCTCGGGCGGGCGGGCCGTGCGGGGGTCCTCCGGCCAGGCGTGGCGCGGGTAGCGGCGCATGAGCTCCCGGCGCAGCGCCGGGTAGTGGCGATCCCAGAACCCGGCGAGGTCGGTGGTCACCTGGACCGCGCGGTGGTTCGGGGCGAGCAGGTGGAGGACGAGCGGCACGCGCCCCGCGCCCACGGCGGGCCCGCGGGCCTGCCCGAAGAAGTCCTGCAGCCGGCTCTCCACCCAGGGCGGCTCGTCGCCGGCCCCGTAGTTCACCTGGACGCTGCGGCCGGCGCCGACCGGGACGCGTTCCGGGGCCAGCCGGTCGAGCTGCGCGCGGGCGCCCGGTCCCAGCCGGCCGAGCAGCGCCGCCTCGACGCCCACCTCCCGCAGCGCGGCGAAGCTCCGCAGGCCGGCACAGGCCTCCCGCAGGGCCGCCGCGACGTCCTCCTCGCCGAGCGGGGAGAGG
>JBBIOL010000031.1:30630-35781 GCA_037443385.1 Anaeromyxobacteraceae bacterium | reverse complement strand
GCCTGGCCGAACCGGGGGCTCGCCTGCGCGGCTGCGTCGATCGCCATGTACCCAGCGGCAGCGGTGCGCTGGTGGTGGCGGGCATACCCAGCTATGCGGGCGGATTCCGTCTCGGCGCACTGATCCGCTCCGACGACCGCCTGGCCGACCTCTTCGCGCTGCCGGCCGGACTCGGGCTCGGGCTGATGCTGGCCGGCCGCCGGCTGCGGGTGGCGCTGGTCACGAACCACCTGTCCCTCCGCGAGGCGGTGCGGCGGCTCACGCCCGCGCGCATCGCCGCGGTGGCCCGCGTCACCGACGCCGGCCTGCGCCGCGACCTGGGCGTCGCGCGGCCGCGCATCGCGGTGGCGGGCCTCAACCCCCACGCCGGCGAGGGGGGCGCCTTCGGGGACGAGGAGGGCCGGATCGTGGCCCCGGCGGTGGCCGCGCTGCGCGCCGAGGGCATCGACGCGCGCGGCCCCTTCCCCCCCGACAGCGTCTACTTCCGCGCCGCGCTCGGCGAGTTCGACGCGGTGGTGGCGCTCCACCACGACCAGGGGCTCATCCCGGTGAAGCTGCTCGACGCGGTGACCGGGGACTCCGCGGTGAACGTGACCCTGGGCCTCCCCTTCGTGCGGACCAGCCCCGACCACGGGGTGGCCTGGGATCTGGCCGGGACCGGCCGGGCCAGCGACGCCAGCATGCGGGCCGCCCTGCGGCTGGCGGCGTCGATCGCGCGGCGAAGGTCGGTGGGCGCGGGCGGATGAGCCGGGACGGCGGGTGGATCGCCTTCCGGCGGGCGCGCATCGGCGCGCTCGTCGTCCTGCTCCTCCTCACCCTGGCGTGGGCCGCCCGGACGCAGTGGGCCCGGGGGGCCCGGGCCGACTGGAGCCGTCCGCTGCAGGTCGGGATCGTGCTCCTCGACCCGGGGGTGCCGGTCGACGTCGAGGGATGGCGGCGTGCCGCGGAGACCCTCGCGTCCGGCCTCGCCGGGGAGAAGGACCGCTGGCTCGGCCCGGGCGCGCCCCCGTTCGCGATCGCGGTGGCCGGGCCGGTCCGCTTCGACGGGACCCTCCCCATCGTCCAGCCGGAGGGCGCCTGGCTCGACCGTGCCTGGCACGCCATCGAGGTGTACCGGACGGTCCGGGAGGTGGACCGCTCCGCCGGCGGGACGGTGGGCGGCTTCGACGTCCGGGTCTTCGTCCGCTGCACGGCCGCACCGGACGGGCGGCTCGGGTTCGCCGAGGGTGCGGGGGCGCTGAACGGGGAGGTGGCCTTCGTGCGCGGATCCTGCGCGGGGGACCTCGCGATCCCCATCCAGGCCGTGGGCCACGAGCTGCTCCACACGGTGGGCGCCGAGGACAAGTACGACGCCGGCGGCCACGCGGTGGCGCCCGACGGCCTGGCCGAGCCGGACCGCGTGCCGACCTACCCCCAGTCGTACGCGGAGTGGATGGTGGGAGAGGTCCCGCTCGCGCCCGGGCGAGGACGGCTGCCGGTCTCGGTCGGCGAGATGCGGGTGGGTCCGGAGACGGCGCGGGAGATCGGGTGGGTCCGGTGAGCGCGGGCGGCGTCGGGCGCGATCCCGCCGGGGCGCCGGCGAGCCGGGCGGGACTCGCTCGCTGGGGTCGCCGGTCCTCGCTGGGCGGGGGGCGCGTCGTCGCGGCGACCGGGTGGGGCTCACGCCTCCCCGGGGCCGCTCGGGGCGGGTGAGCCCGGTCGGCGCTGCGGATGCGACCCGCTCGGAGTCCGCCCGTCCCGCCTGTCGGCGGCGGGGCGCCCGGCCCGCCCGCGTTCACGGTGGTGCGGGGCGGACGAAGGCTGCTCGCTGCTTGGCCGCGCCTCACCCCACCGCATCGCTTCACCCACCGCACAACCGCATCCCCCACGACCTTCCCCCAACCCCGGCGCCGGGACACGCCGCACCGACCGCCCCACGACCCACCAGCCGGCGCGGGGGCGCGCCGCGACGAGCTGCCCGCAGCGGGCGTCGAGGGCCGCGCCCGCAGGGCCGGCCACCTCGACGCCATCCACCCGGACCTCACCCTCCCCGCGAGGACGGCAGCGATGGAGCGGCGCGCCCCCGCGCCGGCGGCGTGCGCACGCTGCCCCGGTGCGTCGCTGCCGCGCGCCGGCCCTCTAGACGCTGAAGCGGAAGTGCACGACGTCCCCGTCCTGCACCCGGTACTCCTTGCCCTCGATGCGCAGCAGCCCCTTCTCCTTCACCGCCGCCTCGGAGCGCAGCATCACCAGATCCTCCCAGCGCTGCACGTCGGCCTTGATGAACCCGCGCTCGAAGTCGGTGTGGATGGTCCCGGCCGCCTGGGGCGCGGTCATGCCCTGGTGGATGGTCCAGGCCCGGCACTCGTCCTCGCCCACCGTGAAGAAGGTGGAGAGCCCGAGCAGCGCGTAGCCGGCGCGCAGCAGCCGATCGAGCCCCGGCTCCTCGAGCCCGAGCCCGTGCAGGAACTCGGCGCGGTCGGCGGCCGGCAGCTCGGAGAGCTCGGCCTCGACCTTGCCGCTGATGACGACGCAGCGGGCCCCCTCCTCCGCGGCCAGCGCCTGCACCGCGGCCACGGTCGGGTCGTCGCGCCGGCCGAGCTGCTCCTCGTCCACGTTGGCGATGTAGAGCACGGGCTTCCCGGTGAGCAGGAACAGGTCGGAGAGGATCGCCAGCGCCTCCGGGGCGAGCCGCTGCAGCCGGACCGGCGTCCCCCGCTCGAGCCCGGCCTTCACCTCGTCGAGGACGGCGAGCTCGGCCCGGGCCAGCTCGCCGGGCTTCCCGGGGGCCTTGGCGTCCTTCTGCTTCCGCTCCCGGCGCCGCTCGATCTGCTCGAGGTCCTTCAGCATGAGCTCGGTCTCGACCACGTCCCGGTCGCCGCGCGGGTCGACCTTGCCGCCCACGTGGACCACGTCCGGGTCGGCGAAGCAGCGCAGCACGTGGGCCACCGCGTCCACCTGCCGGATGTGGGAGAGGAACTGGTTGCCGAGCCCCTCCCCCTTCGAGGCCCCGGCCACGAGGCCGGCGATGTCCACGAACTCGAGCGTGGTGGGGGTGGTCTTGCGGGGCCGGAAGAGCGCGGCCAGCTTCTCGAGGCGCCCGTCGGGCACCGGCACCACGCCCACGTTGGGGTCGATGGTGCAGAAGGGGTAGTTCGCCGCCTGGGCCTGCGCCTGGCCGAGCAGCGCGTTGAAGAGGGTCGACTTGCCCACGTTCGGCAGGCCGACGATTCCGATGGCGAGGCCCATGGATTCGATTCGCTCCGTGAAAAAGGGAGCGGCCCCGGCGGACAGGGGTCCGCCGGAGCCGCGCCGGGAACTGCCGGGGCGGGCGCTAGGCCCGTCCGGCGGGGAGGTCCCGGATGTACTCGTCGACGAGCCGGCGCTGCGTCTTCTCGTCCAGGCTCGACTTCACGATGCGCCCGGCGGCGGCCACGGCCAGGTCGGCCACCTCGGCGCGCAGCTGGGCGACGGCGAGCTTCCGCTCCTCCTCGATGCTCTTCCTCGCCTGGGAGACCATGTCGTCGGCCTCCTTGCGGGCCTGGGCGGTGAGCTGGGACCGGAAGGCCTCCATCTCCTGCTGGTTCCGCTTGGCGAGCTCGGCCGCGTCGCGCTGCGCCTTGACGAGCGCGTCTTTCTGCTGCGCGAGCAGCTTCTCGGCCTCCTCCCGCTCCTTGCGGGCGGAGTCGATGGCGTCGCGGATGGTGCCCTCCCGCTCCGCCAGCATCTTCGCGATCGGGCCGAAGGCGAACTTCCAGAGCACCAGGATGAGCGCGAGGAAGGTGATCGCCGTCCACAGCGTGAGGCCGGGGTTCAGATCCATGATCCCGGCGGCGAGCGCGGGGGATGCGATGGCGTTCATCGGACTTCTCCCGGGGCGCGGGTGCGCCCGTCTACTTGATGGCGAGGAGCAGGCAGACCACGACGGCGAACAGCGTGGCGCCTTCGATGAGGGCGGCGGCGATGATCATCGAGGTGCGGATGTCGCCGGCAGCGGTGGGCTGGCGGGCCGACCCGTCCATGGCGGCGGCGGCGAGCTTGCCGATGCCGAGGCCGGCGCCGATGATGGCCATGCCGGCGCCGATGCCGGCGGCGAGGTACCCGAGGGAGAACTGGTTCATTGTGGTCGTTCCGTTCGTTCGTCGAGGGCGGGAGGATCGCGGGTCGCCCGTTTCACCCGTGGCGCGTGCTGCGCTCGACTACCCGTGGCCGGGAGCGTTCCCGGCCGCGTGAGAGGCATGGGCGGCCTCGCCGTGTCCGGCGTGGCCGTGATCGTCGTCGTGGTGCTCGTCGTGACCGTGGTGAGCGAGGCCGGCCCCGATGAAGAGCGCCGAGAGCATGGTGAAGATGTAGGCCTGCACGAAGGCCACGAAGAGCTCGAGCATGAAGATGCCGAGGGCCAGGCCCACCGAGACCGGGAAGACCCAGAACGACACCGCGAAGATGAGGCCGAGCAGCGCCAGGATGACGAAGTGGCCGGCCACCATGTTGGCGAAGAGACGGACGGTGAGGGCGAAGGGCTTGGTGAAGAGCCCCAGGAACTCGACCGGGATCATGATGGGCCACAGCCAGGCCAGCGACGGCGGCACCCCGCCGGTCAGGTGGGCCAGGTAGCCCTTCACGCCCTGGGCCCGGATGGCGGCGTACTGGGTGATGAAGAAGGTGAAGAGCGCCAGCGCGACCGTCACCGAGATGTTGGCGGTGGCGGTGGCCATGAAGGGCACCAGCCCGAGCAGGTTCATCACCAGCACGAAGAAGAAGGCGGTGACGAGGTAGGGCAGGAACCGGTCGGCGTCCTTCTTGCCGATGTTGGAGATGGCGATGTCGCGCACGAACGCCACCAGCAGCTCGACGAAATTGTAGAACCCCCTCGGCACGATGGCGCGCTTGCGCGCGGCCGCGATGACGAGCAGCGCGAGCAGCAGCGCCGAGAGGAGCATCATGACCACGTGCTTCGACGGGGTCATGTCGAACTTCACCCCGCCGAGCGTGAAGGCCCAGCCGCCGCCGGTGGCCTTGCGCAGGTCGATCTCGCAGTTCCAGGCGAACCCGCCGTGGCAGAACCCGGGGAGCTCGAGCACCTCGCCGTTCGCCACGTGGTGCATCATGGTCTCGGGGAGCGTGGCCTGGTGCCCGCCCCCGTGACCGCCGCCGTGCGCGTCGGCCGGGGCG
>JBBIOL010000031.1:0-30530 GCA_037443385.1 Anaeromyxobacteraceae bacterium | reverse complement strand
CCGTGCGCGTCGGCCGGGGCGGCGTGCGCTTCGGCCGGCGCGGCGTGCGGGTCGGCGGCGGGAGCGTGCTGGCCGAGCGCCAGGCCGAGGACGAGGGCGACGGATGCGAGCGTCATGCGGGCTTCCCCAGGCGGCGGCCGAGGGAGGCGACGTAGCTCCCCTCGATCGCGGTGAACGCGAAGTACGGCACGAAGAATGCGACCACGAAGGCGAGGACGCTCCCCTGGGAGCGGACCACCGCGGCGACGCCGGCCCCGACGAGGAGGAGGCGCGCCAGGAACAGGACCGCGAAGACCACGAGCGCGCGCTGGACGGGCTTCGGCCCGACGGCGCCGAAGCGCTCGAAGGCCACCAGGGAGGCGAGACCGGTCCCGCTGGCGATGGCTGCCCCGATGAGGGCCGGCGTGCGCGCGTCGCCGGAAAGGAAGGCGAGCCCCAGCGCGAGGGCGGCGACGCCGGCGGTGGCGAGGAGGTGGCCGTTCACTTGTTTCGCCTTCCCAGTACCTGTCGAAAGAAGCTGATGAAGCCACCGGCCATGCCGATGAGCGAGCCCGCGATGAGGAACCAGGGCTTCTCGGTTCCGACCTTCCCGTCGACCCAGTGGCCCACGAAGGCGAAGACGCCGACGGAGGCGACGAGGGTCGTCGCTGCCGAGAGGTACGGCTCCGCCTTCCGGTAGGCGAGCGCCGTGTCCGAGAGGCCCTCGTCCTCTTTCTCCCCGCGACGCTCTCGATCGTCCGGGGCCATCGGGGACCTCTCGCCGACCCGCCGGATTCTCCTGTGAATACCGTGGGAAGGGCCGAACCGTATAGCAGTCCGGGCCGGTCCCGTCAATGCTCGGCCGACCCGCCCCGGCTCAGGCGGCGAGCGCCGCCGGGAAGGCCTTCCGGGCGGCCTCGATCGTGGCGTCGACGTCCGCCTCGGTGTGGGCGACGGAGAGGAAGGCCGCCTCGAACTGGGACGGCGGCAGGTAGACGCCGTTCTCGAGCATCACCTGGAAATACCTGGAGAATTTCTTCACGTCGGCCTTGCGCGCGCTGGCCGCGTCGAAGACCGGGTCGGGGGAGAAGAAGACCGTGATCATCGACCCGACCCGGTTCACCTGGACCTTCGCCCCGGCGTCGCGGGCGGCGGCCACGAGCCCCGCCTCGAGCCGGGCCCCCAGCGCCTCGAGCCGGTCGTACTGCGCGCCCCCCATCTGCCGCAGGGTGGCGATGCCGGCCGCCATGGCGAGCGGGTTCCCCGAGAGCGTCCCGGCCTGGTAGACCGGCCCGGCCGGGGCGATGCGGTCCATCACCTCGGGGCGGCCGCCGAAGGCCCCCACCGGGAGCCCGCCGCCGATGACCTTCCCGAAGGTGACGAGGTCGGGCCGGATCCCGTAGACCTCGCAGGCGCCGCCCGGTGCCAGCCGGAACCCGGTCATGACCTCGTCGATGATGAGCAGCGTGCCGTGCCTGCGGCAGGCGGCGAGCAGCCCGGCGAGGTAGCCGGGCCGGGGCACGAGCACGCCCATGTTCCCCACCACCGGCTCGACGATCACCGCGGCGATCGACGTCCCGCGCGCGGCCAGCAGCGCCTCCACCGCCGGGAGGTCGTTGTAGGGCAGCGTGAGGGTGTGGCGGGCCACGTCGGCCGGCACGCCCGGCGAGTCGGGCAGGCCGAGCGTCTCCACGCCCGAGCCGGCCTTCACGAGGAGCGGATCGCCCGCCCCGTGGTAGCAGCCGTCGAACTTGAGGATGTCGTCACGACCGGTGAACCCGCGGGCCAGCCGGATGGCGGCGGTGGTGGCCTCGGTTCCGGAGGAGACGAAGCGCATCTTCTCGATCCAGGGGGCGCGCTCCCGGACCACCTCGGCGAGCAGGATCTCCTTGGGCGAGGGGGCGCCGTAGGAGGAGCCGGCCCCGAGCTGCTCGGTGACCTCGCGGATCACCTCGACGTTGGCGTGCCCCAGGATGGCCGGGCCCCAGCTGCCCACGTAGTCGACGTAGCCGTTGCCGTCGACGTCGAAGATGCGCGACCCCTTGGCCCGGGCGATGAAGAGCGGCGTCATGCCCACGCTGCGGAAGGCGCGGACCGGGCTGTTCACGCCGCCGGGGAAGAGGGTCTGGGCCTTCTGGAAGAGCTTCTGCGAGAGGTCGGTCTTCACGGGGTCTCCTGGGTGCGGCTCTTGACGTTGCGATCCAGCGCGGCGTCCCGGTCGCCGGGGCGGACGGTGCGGGCCGCCTCGCGCCGCTCGCGGACCATCTCGATGCTGGTCCGCAGCGCGTCCGGGTTGGGGTGACCGGCCATGGCCTGGCCGTAGAGCTCGATGGCCTTGTCGAGGCGCCCCTGGCGGGCCTGGATCTGGGCGGCGCCCTCCAGCGCCAGCGCCGCGATCTCCGGCCGCGGCCGGCGCTCGACGGCGGCCAGGAACGCGCCCATGGCCTCCTCGGGCCGGTCCTCGAGCGCCCAGGCCTGTGCGGTGAGGAGCTGCGCGTCGTCGGCCTCCGGGGCCTGCGGCCAGCGCTCGCGCAGGAGCCGGGCCTCGGTGCGGGCCTGCTCCCAGTTCTTGAGCTCGAGGTACTGGCGGGCCACGAGCAGCTGGAAGCGGGGCGCCTCGGGGCCGTCGCCCTGGGCCACGGCCGCGTACTGGGCGATGGCGGCCTGCCGGTCTCCCAGGCGCTGGGCGTAGATGTCCCCGATGGCGGCGCGGGCGTTCCGGGCCTCCTCGGTTCCGGGGTAGAGCGAGACGATGCGCCGGTAGTAGCCCACCGCGCCGGTGTAGTCGCCGAGGTCGAGGTAGGAGACGTCGGCGGCGTAGCGCAGCGCCTTGAGCCGCACGCCGGTCTCCCACTTGGGGATGGTCCCGTCGCCCAGCTCGCCGAGCAGGTCGCGGTAGGCGGAGAGCGCCTCGGCGGCGCGCCCCTGGTGGCGCAGCGCGTTCGCGGCCTCGAGCTTCCCGTCGGCGGAGGTGCACCCGGCGGCGAGCAGGACGAGCGCGACGATCGCCCGGGCGGCGGAGGGCCGCCTCAAGTCGGCTGGCCTCCCGGCCCGTCCGGGCCGTCGGTCCCCTCCCCCGTCGCGTCGTTCCCCGCGACCCCGGGCTCGACGCCCGGGTCGGCTCCCGCGTCGGGTCCCGCCTCGTCGAGCGGGGCGTCGCCGCCCTCGCCCGCCACCACCAGGTTCTCGGCGATGCGGGCAACGCCCGCCACCTGCTCCTCGCGCGACTCGACGGTGATGAGGCGCACGCCCTGGGTGTTCCGGCCGATGACGCTGATCTGCCCCGCCCGCATGCGGATGAGCATGCCGCGGTTGGTGATGAGCATGACCTCGTCGCCGTCCACCACCGGCATGGCCGCCACCACCGGGCCGTTCCGCTCGCTGGCCTTGATGGTGATGATGCCCTTCCCGCCCCGGGACTGGATCCGGTACTCGGAGAGCTCGGAGCGCTTGCCGTAGCCGTTCCCGGTCACCGACAGGATGGTGGGCGCGGCGCCGCCCTCCTCGACCACCGGGAGCGCCTCGGCGCTCACCACCTCGTCGCCGTCGTCGAGGGTGACGCCCTTCACACCGTAGGCGCTGCGCCCCATGGAGCGGACGTCGGACTCCTCGAAGCGGATGGCCATTCCTTGCGCGGTGGAGAGCAGGACGTGGCTCTTGCCGTCGGTGATGCGGGCGGCGATGAGGCTGTCACCCTCCTCGATGGAGAGCGCGATGATCCCGGACGCCCGCGGACGCGCGTAGGCCTCGAGCGGCGTCTTCTTGACGAGGCCGCGGCGGGTGGCGGCGAAGACGAAGAGGCCGCTGCCCTCGGAGGCGCCCTCCCCCTCCCCCTCGGCGTCGTCGGCGCCGGAGGCCCCGCCCGGCGCGGGCAGCTCGCGCACCGGCAGGATGGCCGCCACCTTCTCGCCCTGCGACAGCTGGACCAGGTTCACGATGGGCTTGCCGCGCGCCGCGCGCCCCCCCTGCGGGATCTCGTGGACCTTGAGCCAGTAGACCCGGCCGCGGTCGGAGAAGACGAGCAGGTAGCTGTGGGTGGAGGCCACGAACAGGCTCTCCACGAAGTCCTCGTCGCGGGTGGCGGCGCCGGTGCGCCCCTTCCCGCCCCGGCGCTGGGCCCGGTAGAGGGAGATGGGGTTCCGCTTCACGTAGCCGGCGTGGGAGACGGTGACCACCATCTCCTCCTCCTTGATGAGGTCCTCCACGTCGATGTCGGCGGCGGCCCCCAGGATCTCGGTGCGCCGCTCGTCGGCGAAGAGCTGCTTCACCTCCTCGAGCTCGCCCACGATCACGTCGAGCAGCACCTTCTCGCTGGCCAGGATCTCGCGCAGCCGGGCGATGAGCTTCTGCACCTCGGCCAGCTCGTCGAGGATCTTCTGCCGCTCGAGCCCGGTGAGGCGCTGCAGCTGCATCTCCAGGATGGCCCGGGCCTGGATCTCGGAGAGGCCGAAGCGCGCCATGAGCCCCTCGCGCGCGGTGTCGCGGTCCCCGGACGCGCGGATGAGCTCGATGATCGCGTCGATGTGGTCGAGGGCGATCTGCAGGCCGAGCAGGACGTGCTCGCGGGCCCGGGCCTGCTTGAGCTCGAAGCGGGTGCGTCGGGTCACCACGTCGCGCCGGTGGGCGACGAAGCGCTCCAGCATCTGCTTCAGCGTCAGGATGCGGGGCTGGCCGCCGTCGATGGCGAGCAGCGTGACCCCGAAGCCGGTCTGCAGCGTGGTGTGCTGGTAGAGGTTGTTCAGCACCACCTGGGCCATGGCGTCGCGCTTCAGCTCGATGACGACGCGCATGCCCTCGCGCGAGGACTCGTCGCGCAGGTCGCTGATGCCCTCGATGCGCTTGTCGCGGACCAGGTCGGCGATGGACTCGACCAGCTTCGCCTTGTTCACCTGGTAGGGGATCTCGGTGACGACGATGCTCTCCCGCTCCGTCTTGGGGTGCACCTCGACCGAGGCCCGGGCCCGCACGGTGACGCTGCCGCGGCCGGTCTCGTAGGCCTGGCGGATCCCGTCGCGCCCCAGGATCATGCCGGCGGTGGGGAAGTCGGGGCCGGGGATGAAGGGCATCAGCTCGGCGACGGTGGCCCGGGGGTTGCGCACGAGGTGCACGGCCGCGTCGATCACCTCGCCCATGTTGTGGGGCGGGATGTTCGTGGCCATGCCCACCGCGATGCCGGCCGAGCCGTTCACGAGCAGGTTGGGGAAGCGCGCCGGGAGGACCACCGGCTCCACGGTGGAGTCGTCGAAGTTGGGAGACCACTCCACGGTCTCCTTGTCGATGTCGGCGAGCAGGAAGTCGGCGAGCTTCTCCAGCTTCGACTCTGTGTAGCGGTAGGCCGCGGCCGGGTCGCCGTCGACCGAGCCGAAGTTGCCCTGCCCGTCGATGAGCGGGTAGCGGAGGTTCCAGTCCTGGGCCAGCCGCACCAGCGCGTCGTAGACCGCGCTGTCGCCGTGCGGGTGGTACTTCTTCAGCACCTCGCCGACCACGCCGGCGCACTTGGAGTAGCGCTTGTTGTGGTGCAGCCCCTCCGAGTGCATGGCGTAGAGGATGCGCCGGTGCACGGGCTTGAGCCCGTCGCGCACGTCGGGCAGCGCGCGCCCGATGATGACCGACATCGAGTAGTCGAGATACGACCGGCGCATCTCGTCCTCGATGGCAACCTGCTGGCGCGGGGCCTCGGGGGGCGGGGGCGCGGGGGGCGCCTCGGGCGGTGCGGGCGGGAGGTTTTCTTCGGCCATGGCGGGGTCGCGCGGCGGGCACGGACGGCCGCCGGGCGAGCCCCTCTTTTTATCGGGAAATCAGAGGAGTTTCCACGAGAAAGCCCCACCGGCGGGAAGCCTTCGGGGCCCTCGGAACGCCCTCGTTCCGGTCACTTCCCGGCGACTTCGAGCCGGGCCGTGGCCCGGCGCACCCGCGCCGCCTCGACCGCGTGGGTCTCGTCCCCCTCGGTGAGGCTGCGCAGCCGCTCGGTGGCCTCGGCGAAGGCGCGGCGGGCGCGCTCCACGTCGATGGTCTCGCGCTCCTCGGCGCTGTCGGCGAGCACGATCACCTTGTTGTCGGCGACCTGGAGGAATCCGCCGCCGATGGCGTAGTGCATCTCGCGGCCGCCCTCGACGTAGGTGAGCCGCCCGGGCTGCAGCTGCGACATGAACGGGGTGTGGTCCTTGCGGATGCCGAACCCGCCCAGCACGCCGGGCGCGCGGACCTCGTCGGCCTGCACGGTGGCGACGCGCCGTTCCGGCGTGACGATCTCGAGGGTGAGTGCGGCCATGCGATTCCCCGTGCCGGGCTAGGCGCCGGCGGCGAGCTTCTTCGCCTTCTCCACCGCCTGCTCGATGGTGCCGACCATGTAGAAGGCCTGCTCGGGCAGGTCGTCGTACTTGCCCTCGACGATCCCCTTGAAGCCGCGGATGGTGTCGGCGAGCCTCACGTAGACGCCGGGGTTGCCGGTGAACTGCTCGGCGACGTGGAACGGCTGGGAGAGGAAGCGCTGGATCTTGCGGGCGCGGGCCACCACCATCTTGTCGTCCTCGGAGAGCTCGTCCATGCCGAGGATGGCGATGATGTCCTGGAGGTCCTTGTAGGTCTGCAGGATCTCCTGGACCTGGCGGGCCACCTGGTAGTGCTCCTCGCCGACCACGAGTGGGTCGAGGATGCGCGAGGTGGAGTCGAGGGGGTCCACCGCCGGGTAGATTCCGATCTCGGTGAGCTTGCGGGAGAGCACCGTGGTGGCGTCGAGGTGGGCGAAGGCGGTGGCCGGGGCCGGGTCGGTGAGGTCGTCGGCGGGCACGTAGATGGCCTGCACCGAGGTGATGGCGCCCTTGTTCGTGGAGGTGATGCGCTCCTGCAGCTCGCCCATCTCGGTGGAGAGCGTCGGCTGGTAGCCCACCGCCGACGGGATGCGGCCGAGGAGGGCCGAGACCTCGGAGCCCGCCTGGGTGAAGCGGAAGATGTTGTCGATGAAGAGGAGCACGTCGCGCCCCTCGTCGTCGCGGAAGTACTCGGCGATGGCCAGCGCCGACAGCGCCACGCGGGCGCGGGCTCCGGGCGGCTCGTTCATCTGACCGTACACGAGCACGCACTGGCTCTTCTGCGGGTCGTCGAGGTTGATGACGCCCGACTCGATCATCTCGTGGTAGAGGTCGTTGCCCTCGCGGGTGCGCTCGCCGACGCCGGCGAACACCGAGAAGCCGCCGCGCTCCTTGGCCACGTTGTTCACGAGCTCCATGAGGAGCACGGTCTTGCCCACGCCGGCGCCGCCGAAGAGGCCGATCTTGCCGCCGCGCAGGTAGGGCGCGAGCAGGTCGATGACCTTGATGCCGGTCTCGAAGGCCTCGATCTTCACGTTGAGGTCGGTGAGCACCGGCGGGGCGCGGTGGATGGGCTTGAAGCCCTTGGCGCCGATGGGGCCGCGCTCGTCGACCGGCTCGCCCACCACGTTCATGATGCGGCCGAGCACCTCCTTGCCCACCGGCATCATGATGGGGGCGGCGCGGCTGGTCACGTCCATGCCGCGGATGAGACCCTCGGTCGAGTCCATGGCGATGGTGCGGGCGGTGTTCTCGCCCAGGTGCTGCGCCACCTCGAGGACCAGGTTGTCCTTCACGGCGTCGATGCCCGGGTTCGTCACGGTGAGCGCCGTGTAGATCTCCGGCAGCGATCCGGGGGGGAACTCGACGTCGACGACGGGGCCGATGACCTGGGTGATCTTGCCGGTCTGGGTCTTCATCTGGGTCTGGGACATGTGTTCTTTCCGGGGATCTACTTGAGCGCCTCGGCGCCGCTGACGATCTCCATCAGCTCCTTGGTGATGTAGGCCTGCCGCGCGCGGTTGTACTGGAGGGAGAGCGCGCCGATCATCTCGGCGGCGTTCTTGGTGGCGGCCTCCATGGCGGTCATGCGCGCGCCGTGCTCGCTGGCGGCCGAGTCGAGCAGCGCCCGCCACACCTGCACGTCGAGGTGGCGCGGGACGATGTCGGCGAGCAGCGCCGCACGGTCCGGCTCGTAGAGGAAGTCGACCGACGCCGTGCCCTCGGCGGCCTCGGTCTCCACCGGGAGCAGCTGCTTCAGGCGCACGACCTGGGCGATGGCGCTCTTGAACTCGTTGAAGAGCAGGAAGACCGCGTCCACCTCGCCGGTGAGGAAGCGCTCCGACAGCTCGCCGGCGATCTCGTGGGCCTTCTCGAAGGAGAGCCGCGCGTGGACGCCGGTGTAGTCCTTGCGGATCTCCACCTTGCGTGCGCGCGCGCTGTCGCGCCCCTTGCGGCCGATGGTGGAGATGTGGATCTGCTCGTACTTGTCGGCGTTCTCGACGAGGAATCGCTGGGCGCGCCGCACGATGTTCGAGTTGAAGCCGCCGGCCAGGCCGCGGTCGGAGGTGATGACCA
Source organism: Anaeromyxobacteraceae bacterium (assembly GCA_037443385.1). Lineage (GTDB taxonomy): Bacteria > Myxococcota > Myxococcia > Myxococcales > Anaeromyxobacteraceae > CAIOAK01. Next base: position 22,164 of record JBBIOL010000031.1, on the reverse strand, counting down.
CGAGCTCGACCCGCTTCACCGGCCGGGACGCGAGCAGGGGGTGCGCGGCGCCCTCGTCGGCGGCGGCGCGGGAGGCCACGCGGTTCAGCGCCTGCTCGAGGAGGGTGGCGTACGGACGGGCCCGGGTGATGGCTTCCTGGGCGCGCCGCAGCTTCGCCGCGGCCACCATCTTCATGGCCTTGGTGATCTGCTGGGTGCTCTTGACGGAGCCGATTCGGCGCCGGATGTCGCGAAGGGAGGGCACGGTTCGCCTCGGGGGCCTGCCTTACGCCTTCTGCTCGGCCTGGAAGACGCCCTTGAACTCCTCGAGCGCGGTGTCGAGCTCCTTGCGGATGCCGTCGTCGAGCGCCTTCTTCTCGGCGATCTTCTTGCCGATCTCGGGGTGGCGGGTGCCGAGGAACTCGAGCAGCTCCTTCATGTAGCGCCCCACCTCCTCGACCGGCACCGGCCGGATCCAGTTCTGGCCCGACCCGTCCTTCTGGGTGGCGGCGTAGATCTGGATGATCTGCTTCTCGACCGGCAGCGGCTGGTACTGCCCCTGCTTCAGCACCTCGACGAGCCGCTCGCCGCGGGCCAGCGTCTCCTGGGTGGCCTTGTCGAGGTCGGAGCCGAACTTGGCGAAGGCGGCCAGCTCGCGGTACTGCGCGAGGTCGAGCTTGAGCGTGCCGGCCACCTGCTTCATGGCCTTGATCTGGGCCGAGCCGCCCACGCGGGACACCGAGATGCCCACGTTGATGGCCGGACGGACGCCCTGGTAGAAGAGGTCCGACTCCAGGAAGATCTGGCCGTCGGTGATGGAGATGACGTTGGTCGGGATGTAGGCCGAGACGTCGCCCGCCTGGGTCTCGATGATGGGGAGCGCGGTGAGGCTTCCCCCACCCTCCTTGTCGGAGAGCTTGGCGGCGCGCTCGAGCAGGCGGCTGTGGAGGTAGAACACGTCGCCCGGGTACGCCTCGCGGCCGGGCGGGCGGCGGAGCAGGAGCGAGAGCTGCCGGTAGGCCACCGCCTGCTTGGAGAGGTCGTCGTAGACGATGAGCGCGTGGCGGCCGGAGTCGCGGAAGTACTCGGCCATGGTGACGCCGGTGTAGGGCGCCAGGTACTGCATGGGGGCCGGGTCGGAGGCGCTCGCCGAGATGACGGTGGTGTACTCCATGGCGCCGTACTTCTGCAGCGTGTCGACGACGCGGGCCACCGTGGACTGCTTCTGGCCGATGGCCACGTAGAAGCAGTAGAGGTTGTTCCCCTTGTTGTTGATGATGGTGTCGACGGCCACCGCGGTCTTGCCGGTCTGGCGGTCGCCCAGGATGAGCTCGCGCTGGCCGCGCCCGATGGGCACGAGCGCGTCGATGGCCTTGAGCCCCGTCTGCATGGGCTCGTGCACGCTCTTGCGCTTCACGATGCCGGGAGCCTTGATCTCCACCTTGCGGGAGTGCTTCGAGTCGATGGGGCCGCGGCCGTCGATGGGGTTGCCGAGGCCGTCCACCACGCGGCCGAGCAGCGCCTCGCCCACCGGCACCTCGGCGATGCGGCCGGTGCGCTTCACGGCGTCGCCCTCGCGGATCTCCTCGGAGTGGCCCATCACCGCCACGCCGACGTTGTCGTCCTCGAGGTTCAGCACGAGGCCGCGGGCGCCGGTCTGGAACTCGACCAGCTCGCCGGCGGCCACGCCGGAGAGGCCGTAGACGCGGGCGACGCCGTCGGCCTGCGACAGCACGGTGCCGGTCTCCGAGACGTCGACCTTCTTCCCGTAGTCCTTGATCTGATCGCGGAGGATGCGACTGATCTCGTCGGCGCGGATGTCCATGTTCTTCTTCTCCAGCGGTGGCTAGTGCTTCATGGCGCGGCGCAGCTCCTCGAGCTGCGACCGGACGGAGCCGTCGTAGACCAGGCTGCCGACCTGGGCGACGACGCCTCCCAGGAGCGCCGGGTCCACGGCCTGCTCCACGATGACCTGGGCCTTCGCGGCCTGGGCGAGCTTCTCGGCGATGCGGCGCGCCTCCTCGGCGGCGAGCGGCACCGCGCTCGTCACCCTGGCGCGGACGCGGCCGAGGCGGGCGTCGGCGAGCCCGCGGAAGTCGAGGATGATGGCCGGCAGGTAGGCGAGCCGGTCGCGATCGGCGAGCAGGAGCAGGAAGCTCGACGGCGTCTCGGCGAGGCCCAGCGACCGGGCCAGCGCGGCGACGACGTTGCGCCGCTGCTCCTTCTCGAAGAGCGGGCTCTCGAGGGTCTCGCGGAGCTCGGGGGAGGTGGCGAGCGCGTTCCCGAGCGCCTCGAGACCGGCCGACCACTGCTCGACTTGACCCTGCTCGTCTGCCAGGGAGAACAAAGCCTTGGCATAGCGGCGGGCGATGGAGCCGACGATCATAGGGGGGCCGCTAACTAGCATTCCGGGAGGTTCCCGGTCAAGGGAACGGGTTCGCCCCCGGGTGCACCCCGACGGCACCGATCCGGGACGCTTGACGGGGGAGGGTGGGTGCTTAGCTTCCGGGCATTGAAGGACAATCCTTCCAGGAGGCTAAACATGGCACTTATCACGCGATTCGACCCGTTCCGGGACCTGGCCCGCATCCAGGAGGAGATGGGGCGCCTGCTCGACGAGCGCACCGCCACCCCGCCCGCCGAGTCGATCGGCTGGACCCCCGCCTGCGACGTCTTCGAGGACGCCGACGAGGTGGTCATCCGGGCCGCGCTGGCCGGCGTCGACCCGAAGGACGTGGAGATCCGGGTCGAGAACGGCGTGCTCACCCTGAAGGGCGAGCGCAAGGTCGAGAAGGAGGAGCAGAAGGAGAACTACCACCGCGTGGAGATGGCCTACGGCTTCTTCACCCGGACCTTCGCGCTCCCCACCTCGGTGGACACCGAGAAGGTTCACGCGGAGTCGAAGCACGGCGTGCTGGCGGTGCACCTGCCCAAGCGCTCCGAGGCCAAGCCCCGCAGCATCCAGGTCAAGGTCCAGTAGGCGGCTTCCGGGCGGGGCCCGTCACTTCACCGGGACGGGCCCCGTCGCCGGCCGGGCGGCCGGGTCCATCTTGCACTGGCCGTTGAAGGCGACGCCCCGGGCCACGGTGAGCGCCACGGTCTCCACGTTGCCCGTCACCCGCGCGGGCGGGTGGAGTTCCACCGCCACCGTGGCCTTCACGTTCCCGGTCACCGACCCGTGGACGATGAGCGTCCCGCAGGTGATCTCCGCGCTCACCTGGGCGCCCTCGCCGACCACGAGCGTGTCCGAGGTCACGATGGTCCCGGTGAAGCGGCCGTCGATGCGGACCGTGCCCTCGAAGGTGAGCTTGCCGTCGAACTCGGAGCCGCGCCCGAGGAGGGCGTTCAGGTCGCTGCCGACGGCGGCGACCGGTGTCTCTTCGCGCTTGAGCATGGCCATGGGCGGGTAGGGTTACACCGGGGAGGGACGGCCGGCAACCGCGGGAGGGGGTGGGGTCGTGGTGTGTTTGGCCCTAAAGGGTCGCCCCTGAAGGGGCGACAGTTAAGCACCCATCTTGTCGAGGATGCCGTCCAGCTCGGCCAGCGAGCCGTAGTCGATCTCCAGCTTGCCGGACTTCAGGTCCTTCTGGACGACCCGGCAGCGCACGCCGAGCCGGCGCTCCAGACGAGCGACGAGCGCGCGCACGTTTGCCGTATCCCCCGGCTGCACCCCCTTCGGGCGTGCCGATCCGGGGTGGAGCAGCCGGCGAACGAGGGCCTCGGTGGCGCGGACCGAGAGCGCTTCCCGGACCACCTGCTGCGCCGCCTTGCGGATCGCGTCCGGCTTCTCGAGCGGGAGGAGCGCGCGGGCATGCCCCATCTCGAGCGCGCCGGTGCGGACCTGGTCGCGCACGTCGGCGGGCAGCCGGAGCAGCCGCATCGCGTTCGCGACCGTGGAGCGCTCCTTGCCGACCCGGTCGGCCACCTGCTCCTGGGTGAGGCCGTGCTCGCGGGTGAGCGCGTCGAAGGCCTCGGCCTCCTCCATGGCGTTCAGGTCGGCGCGCTGGAGGTTCTCGACCAGCGCGAGCTCGAACGACTCGAGGTCGGTCGCCTCGCGCAGGATGGCCGGGACCTCCCGCAGGCCGGCCCGCTGGGCGGCCCGCCAGCGCCGCTCGCCGGCGACGATGGCGTAGCCGGTCCCGGAGCGCCGGACCAGGATGGGCTCGAGGATGCCGTGCTCGCGGATGGAGCCGGCGAGCTCCTCGAGCCGCTTCTCGTCGAAGAGCTTGCGGGGCTGGCCGGGGGCCCGCTGCACCGACTCGATGGGCAGCTGCATCACGCTCCGGCCGCTCGGGGCGGGCGGCGCCGCGTTCTGCAGCAGGGCGGCCATGCCGCGCCCGAGTGCCGGGCGCCGGGTTCCGGGGGTGCTCATGTCGCGTTCCTCTCGCGTTCCTCGCGCCGGGACACCTCGCGGGCGAAGGCCAGGTAGCTCTGGCAGCCCTTGCTCGCCACGTCGTAGAGCAGGATGGGCTTGCCGTGGGACTGGCTCTCGGAGAGCCGGACGTTGCGGGGGATCACCGTGTCGAACACCCGTCCGGCGAAGTGGCGGCGGATGTCGTCGGCCACCTGCGAGGCCAGGTTGTTCTGGGCGAACATGGTGAGGAGGATGCCGTCGACCGCGAGCCCGGGGTTCGCGCCCCCCTTCACGAGCTCGACGGTGCGCAGGATGTCGGCGAGCCCCTCCAGCGCGAAGTACTCGCACTGCAGCGGGACGATGACCCCGTCGGCGGCGACGAGCCCGTTCAGCGTGAGCAGCCCGAGCGAGGGCGGGCAGTCGATGATGACGTGGGCGTAGTCGGCGGCCACGGCCTGGAGCGCGTCCCGCAGGCGGGACTCGCGCCGCTCCACCCCGGCGAGCTCCAGCTCCGCGCCCACGAGGTGGCGGCTCGACGGCAGGAGATCGAGGAAGCGGAGCTCGGTTCGCCGGGCCACCTCCGCCACCGGGCGCCCGTCGAGGAGGACGTCGTAGACCGAGCCCTCGACCTCGTCACGGGCGACGCCCAGCGCCGAGCCGGCGTTCCCCTGCGGGTCGAGGTCCACGAGGAGGGTCCGCTCCTCGCCGGCGGCGAGCGACGCGGCCAGGTTCACCGCGGTCGTGGTCTTGCCGACGCCGCCCTTCTGGTTGGCGATGGTGACGGTCCTTCCCATGTCTCCTCGGTCGCTCGGGGTGCGGGCCGGGTTCTACCCCGACCCGGGGCGAGAATGCTCCGGCGATCTGACAGGGAAGGGGACGCCGGGGGCGGGACACGTTCCACGTGGAACATCCTGGGCGCGGGGGGGGGGTGTTCCACGTGGAACGTGGCTAGTGGACGATGCGGGCGATCCCGAGACGGACGCCCCAGCCCGCCGAGAGGGCCCCCAGCGCGAACTGCGGCCAGGGCGGGTCCTCGAGCCGGGCCGCGTCCCCGACCAGGAAGACGGCGAGCTCCGGAACGTCGGTGCTCCCGTAGGCGCCGGACGGGTCGCGCACGAAGCCGTCCCCCTGGCTCCTGGCACCCTTGCCATCGACGACCAGCTCGACGTTCTCTCCGAGCCAGAGTCCGGAGAGCCGGAACCCTCCTTCCACCCGGGTGAGCGACACGTTCACCTGGGGCCCGGTGAGGCGACCGCCCTCGGCCACGAGCTCGAGGGTCTGGTTCTCCTTCGTGCCCCCCGTCCACGTCCCGTCCGGCTGCCGGGTGAAGATCCGGCTCGGGGGTCCGCCCCGATCCCCGGCGGCGACGCGCACGTCGCTCCACACGGCCGAGCGGACCAGGTAGCCGTCGTTCTTGACCCAGGCGATCCCCCCGTTCACCGCCCCCAGGTCGGGCGCGGCATGGGACCATCCGCCCGGGGAGGGGGTGGCGCAGGCGCCGAGCAGGACCGCGGCCAGCGGGACGATTTTCACTGAGGGTGACACGTGCCCCTCCTCGGGGACGCCGGGGCCAGGCTACACCCGTGGTGGAAGGGAAGGCCGCCCCCTCCCCGCGGGAGCGGGGCCGCTCAGGCGGCGCGGCGGAACGTCGCCACCGCCCGCTGGGCCCCGGAGGCGGGCAGGACGAAGCGGCGCACCGCCACGAGCGCGAGCCCGGCCCCCGCGGCGGCGTCCCGGAGCGACGCCTCGTCGGCCTCCCGCCCGAGCGTGGCGAGCACCCGCCCACCGGGCGCCAGGTAGCGGGTTGCGAGCGGCAGCCAGCGCGCCGGCTCGGCGAAGGCCCGGCTCACCACCACCTCGGCGCGGGGAAGCCCCTCCCGCTCCGGATCGCCTCCGGCGCGGACGGCCACGCCGCGGACGTTCACGTCGAGCTCGGCCGCCACCGCCTTCACGAAGGCCACCTTCTTCGCGACCGCGTCGCAGCAGGTGACCTCGAGGGAGGGGAGGGCGATGGCGAGCGGGATGCCGGGAAGGCCGGCCCCGCTCCCGACGTCGAGGAGGGTGGCCGCCCCGGCCACCTCCGGCACGAGCGCCAGGCTGTCGACGAGGTGCTTCTCTGCGAGTCCGGCCGGATCGGTGATGGCGGTGAGGTTCACCTTGCGGTTCCAGGCGAGGAGCCGGTCGGCGTAGCGCTCGAGCTTCTCCCGGGCCGCGGCGTCCACCGCGAGGCCGAGCGCCCGGGCCCCCTCCTCCAGCATGCGGGCGAAGGGCGCCTCCACGGCGGCTACCCGCGCCGGCGACCGATGGCGGCGTCCACCGCGAGGGCGTGGTCGCGCAGGAACTCCACGACCTCGCCGTCGGCGAGCCCCAGGTCGCGGAGCACGCCCTCGTAGACGAACTTGAATCCCTGCTGCTGCTCGTCGCCGGAGAGCTCAAACGAGCGCCGCAGCACCGCCGCGGCGAAGAGCTTCTCGTCCCGGGTCTTCTCCCGCGCCATCGGCTACTCCCGCGGGCCGCGCGACGGGGCGGGCGCGGGGACGACGAGCAGCCGCCGGAAGATGCCCTCGCCCTCGCTGCGCGTCGTGACCCCCTCGACGTCCTGGAGCGCGAGGTGCACCGCGCGACGGTCCCGCGCGCTCATGGGGGAGACCGCCAGCACCTTCCCGGTCCGCCGCGCCGCCTCCGCGAGGCGGAGCGCCATGGCGCGCGTGGCCGGGTCGGCGCCGTCGGGAAAGCCTCCCACCTCCAGGTTCACCCACTTGCGGCCGTCCATCCGCGGGTTCACCACCCGGTTCACGAGAACCTGCAGCGCCTCGACGAGGACCCCGGTGAGCGGGACGGCGTTCCCGTCGCGCGGCGTGAGCGAGACCCCGATGGCCTCCGGCGTCTCGCGGACGGCGACGTCGACCGAGGCGCCCATGCGCTCGAGGAGCCCCGCGCAGAAGGCGCCGGCCCGGGCCACCTTCTCCGGCGCCTCCGCGGGCGGCGGCGCGCCCTCCCGTCGCTCGTCGCGCATCTCGACTCCCTTCCCGGGGTCAGCCCGCCGCGGCGGCGGTGGCCTTCCGGTCCTTGCGCATGATCCACTGCTGCTGCGCGATGGAGAGCAGGTTGTTCACGAAGATGTAGAGCGTGAGGCCGGCCGGCAGCTTCAGCATGATGAAGGTGAAGAAGACCGGCATGAAGTAGAGCAGCATCTTGGCCTGGGCGTTGTCGGCCGGCTGCGGCGAGATCTTCTGCATCACGAAGCTGGAGACACCCATGGCGAGCGGCAGCACGTAGAAGGGGTCGTAGGCCGTCAGGTCGTGCACCCAGAGGAAGGGCTGCCGGTAGAGCTCGACCGAGGTCTGCAGCGTGGCGTAGAGGGCCAGCCACACCGGCATCTGCAGGAGCAGCGGCAGGCACCCGCCGAGCGGGTTCACCTTGTGCTCCTGGTAGAGGCGCATGACCTCCTGGTTCATCTTCTCCTTGTCGTCGCCGTACTTCGCCTTCAGCTCGTCCACCTTGGGCTGGAGCTTCTTCATCTCCTGCATCGACTGCATCGACTTCACTGTCAGTGGATAGAGCAGCGCCTTCACCAGGACCGTGAGCAGCACGATGGCCGCGCCCCAGTTGTGGGTGAAGGAGAAGAACTTCTGCATCACCCAGAGCAGGATGCGGGCGAAGAAGGCGAAGTAGTTGGAGACCGGTCCGTAGTCGATGGCGGTCTCCAGGTCGCGGCCGTAGGCCCGCAGCAGGTCCACCTGCTTGGGGCCGGCGTAGAGCTGGAAGGCGGCGCGGGCGGCCCGGTCCACCGGGATGCGCAGCGCGGCCATGGACTCGCCGGCGGCCGGGAGCCGGGCGAAGAAGCAGCTCCCCTCCGCCGACTGCGGCATGAGCGCCGAGACGAAGTAGTGCTGGTCGAGCCCGAGCCAGCGCGGCGGGCCGGAGAGGACCTTCTGGGCCTCCTTGGCGTCGAAGCGCTCGGTCTTGTCGCCGGCGCGGCAGACGGGGACCACCGTCTCGAAGACCTCGCCGCCGGAGAAGAAGCCCGGGGTGGGCGCGTCGGGGGGCTGGAAGGCCGGGTAGAGGACCGCCACCGAGCCGGCCCGCTCGCCGCCGCCCACGCCCAGCTCCAGGTCGATCTGGTAGGGCCGTGAGCCCACGGTGAAGGTCTTGCGGACGTCGACCGCGCCCAGCCGCCCCTCGAAGGTGACGCTGCGGGCGTCGCGCGCGACCACGCGCATGGGGGCGCGCACCAGCGGGTCGGTGCCGGCGTCGGAGCCGCCGCCCAGCTCGGCGGACGGCAGCACCGCGAGCGGCAGGGCCTCGCCGTCGCGCACCTGGACGAGGTCGATGGGGACGTCGGGCACCTCGCCCTTCCCCTTGCCCCGCTTCCGGTAGGTCTCGGTCTTGAGGACCAGGCTCTTCAGGGCGCCGCCCCAGTTCGAGAAGGTGGCGCGGAACTCGGGGGTCTCGAGGACCACCGTCTCCTCGGGCGTGGACGGGGCCACCGGCGCCGCCGGGGGCGGAGCGACCGGTGCCGGAGCGGGGGCCGCCTGCGCGCCGGAGGGAGCGACGGCTCCCGACGGAGCGACCGCGCCGGCCGGGCCCTTCGCCTTCTTCGGGACGAGGAACTCGTTCCAGAGGAAGAGGATGGCCACCGAGCCGAGTGCGGCGAACATGATGCGCTTGCTGTCGTTCAAGGCGTACCTGCCTTCGCTGCGAGGGGGATGCCTAGGGGACCGGGTCGACGCCGCCCGGGTGGAACGGGTGGCAGCGCGCCACGCGCCGCACGGCCAGCCAGCCGCCCCGGACCGCGCCGTGGCGTTCCAGCGCCGTCGCCGCGTAGGCCGAGCAGGACGGGTAGAAGCGGCAGGAGGGCGGCACGAGGGGCGAGACGAGCCACTGCCAGGCCTTCACGATCCCGATCAGGGGGAGCGCCGCGAGGCGGGTGCCCGTCACCGCGCGCCTCCCCGGGCGAGCCGGTCGCGGGCGGCGAGGAGCGCGGCGCGGGCCCCGTCGAGCCCCACGTCGCCGGCGCCGGCGCGCGCGATCACCACCAGGTCGACGGGCGGCAGATCCGCCGCCACGCCCCGGAAGGCCTCGCGCACCCAGCGCTTGATTCGGTTGCGGATCACCGCGTTGGCCACCTTGCCCGGCACCGTGATGCCGATGCGGGGGTTCGTCCCGCCCGCGTCGAGGGCCAGGACCACGAGCTTTCCGGCGAAGAGGCGCTGACCGCGCTGCTGGACCGACAGGAACTCGCGGCGGCGCAGCAGCCGCGCCGCCTTGCCGAAGCGCACGCGATCCCGCCCGGCGACGCTACTTCGACGGCGCCTTGGGCGCGAGCTTCCTGCGCCCCTTGGCGCGGCGACGCTTGATCACGTTCTGCCCGCCGGGGGACTTCATGCGCTTCCGGAAGCCGTGGGTGCGGTTCCGCTTCACCTTCTTGGGCTGGTAGGTCCTCTTCATGGCGCGGGAACCTCCCTGATCGGCCGCGCCGTGTCAAGACGGTCACGCCCCATCGGGACGGCCCTCCATCTCCCAGGAAAATCCGGCGCCTGTCGCGTACCGCGATCCAGCACTTGATCCGCGCCCTCGACCTTCGCTAGAGAGTGTTCCGTCGCACGCACGTCACGCAGTCCGCGCAGGACCGGCATTCTACACAAACAGTGAAGCACGCCCCCGCACGGACTGGGGCGACGCGACCGTTTTTCTCGTCGGGAGGGCCGAGGGGATGGCAATCGTGGGGCATGCCTCGTCGTCGGCCGTTTCCCCCGTCGATGGACCGGCACCGGAGCACTGGCGCCGCATCGACGCCTACCTCCGCGGCCGGCTGCGCGAGGACCTCTACCGGCGCTGGTTCGCCCCGCTCCGCCCCATCGGCCTCGACGGGGACCGGCTCCAGGTCGGCGCCCCCGACCCCTTCCACCGCGACTTCGTCGACGACAACTACCGGGACTGGTTCGACGAGTTCGTGCCCGGCCTCGTGGGCGCGCCGGTGCGGACCCAGTTCGTGGTGGACACCGCCCCGCGGGCGCCGCTACCCCCGCCCGTCGAGGAGCCCGGCCCGGCCGCCCCGGCGCCGCACGCGCCCGGCGAGACCCGGCCCAACCCGCGCTACCTCTTCGACACCTTCGTGGTGGGCGAGTCGAACCGGTTCGCCGTGGCCGCCGCCCAGGCGGTGGCGAAGACCCCGGGCCGCGCCTGGAACCCGCTCTTCCTCCACGGCGACTCGGGCCTGGGCAAGACCCACCTGCTGCACGCCATCGCGAACGCCATACACGCCCAGACGCCGGGGGCTCGCGTCGCCATCGTCACCTCCGAGCGCTACACGAACGACTTCGTCGACGCGCTCTCGCGCAACACCATGGCCGACTTCCGCCGAAAGTACCGGGAGTGCGGCGCCCTGCTCGTCGACGACGTGCAGTTCTTCGCCGGCCGCGACAAGACCGCCGAGGAGTTCTTCCACACCTTCAACACCCTCTACGAGCAGAACGTGCAGATCGTGCTCTCCTCCGACCGCAGCCCGAAGGAGCTGAAGGGCCTGGAGGAGCGGCTCTGCTCGCGCTTCGAGTGGGGCATGCGGGTCCACATCGACACCCCCGAGTTCGAGACCCGCGCCGCCATCCTGAAGAAGAAGGCGCTGGCCGAGCGCATCGACCTGGCCGACGAGGTGGCCTCGCTGCTCGCCACCCACATCAAGTCGAACGTCCGCGAGCTGGAGGGGGCGCTCATGCGGCTGGCCGCCTTCGCCAGCCTGAAGGGGGAGGCCATCTCGGTCCCGCTGGCCCGCGACGTGCTCTCCGACGTCATCCCGCCTCCCGGCTACCGCCCCTCCATCGAGCGCATCCAGGAGGCCGTGGCGGCCCACTACGGCATCACCGTGGCGCGCCTCACCAGCTCGTCCCGGGAGCAGAAGATCGCGCTCCCCCGCCAGGTGGCGATGTTCCTCTGCCGCGAGCTCGCCAAGGAGACGCTCCAGACCATCGCCGAGAAGTTCAACAAGAAGGACCACACCACCGTCATCTCGGCCATCGAGCGGGTGAACGAGCTCTCGCTCACCGACCTCGAGGTGCGCCAGGCGGTGGAGACCCTGCGCGCGAGCGTCGTCTCCTGAGCCGCCGGGCGCGTGGATCGTCGGTGGATCACCCCTGGATCCGGCGGGGCCGAGGCGTGGATCGATGACCCTCCCTGATCGCCCGGTTTCCTCCACTCCGCGCCGGCACGACGATCCAGGGAGTTCTCCAGATCGGATTCCCGAGTCCTTCCGGCGGCCCGGGCGGGTTCTCCACATCGGTCGCCCCTCTACGATCGCGACGGATCCGAAAGAAAGATAGGATTCCCATCCCTATGGAACTGAAGATCGGCGTTCCCGAGCTCACCCGCGCACTCGCCCGCTCCCAGGGCATCGTCGAGAAGAAGTCCACGATGCCCATCCTCTCCCACGTGCTGCTCGAGGCCCGGAAGTCGGGCGAGCTGGCGGTGTCGGCCACCGACCTCGACGTCTCGGTCTCCGGCACCCACGCCGCCGAGGTGGCGAAGGAGGGATCCATCGCGGTCTCCGCCCGCCACCTCTTCGACATCGTGAAGTCGCTCTCCGGGGAGAAGACCGTCTCCCTGAAGCGGACCGCGTCGAACCACCTGGAGGTGAAGGCCGGCCAGGCCGAGTTCCGGCTGGTGGGCCTACCCGGCGAGGACTTCCCGGCGCTGCCCCGCTTCGAGAAGGTCCCCTTCGTGGCCGTCGAACCGGGAACCGTGCTCTCGCTCGTCGAGCGCACCGCCTTCGCCGCCTCGACCGACGAGACCCGCTACAACCTGAACGGCGTCTACTTCGAGCCGGTCTCCGGGGCCATGCGGCTCGTCGCCACCGACGGCCACCGGCTCTCCATGGCCGAGGCCGCGGTGGAGGGCGACTTCCGCCTGAAGAAGGGCGTCATCCTCCCGCGCAAGGGCATCACCGAGCTCCGCAAGCTGCTCTCCGAGGCCGTGGAGGGGGCGGAGGAGACGCCCAAGGGGGAGCTCGGCTTCGTGGACAGCTCGGCCGTCTTCCGGCGCACCGGCGTGGTCCTCGTGATGCGGCTCATCGAGGGCTCGTTCCCCGACTACCGCCAGGTCATCCCGAAGGCGGGGGAGAAGGTGGCCTCCCTGGGCCGGGAGCGGCTGCTCCAGACCCTGCGGCGGGTCTCCCTGCTCTCGTCCGAGAAGTCGAACGCGGTGAAGCTCGAGCTCGAGAAGGGCAACCTGCGCATCGCCGCGCAGAACCCGGACCTCGGCGAGGCCCGCGAGGACGTGCCGGTGGAGTACGCCGGCGACGCGCTCAAGATCGGCTTCAACGCGAAGTACCTCATCGACGTGCTGACGGTGCTCCACGACGCCGACGTCCGCCTCGAGCTGGCCGACGACCTCTCCCCCGGCGTGGTGCGCCCGGCCGGGGAGGGCGCCGCGCTCTTCACCGCCGTCATCATGCCGATGCGCATCTGAGGCCGGGGCCGCGCCCTCTCGCGCGGCCGGCGTCCCCGTGCGCCTCCTCTCCCTCTCGCTGCGCGACTTCCGCAACGTCGCCGGGGCGCGCGTCGAGCCGTCCCCGCGCGCCACGGTGCTCGTCGGCCCGAACGGGCAGGGGAAGACGAACCTGCTCGAGGCCCTCTTCCTGCTCTGCACGCTGCGGCCGCTGCGGGCCAGCCGGCTCGCCGAGCTCGTCCGCTTCGGGGCCGAGCGGGCGCGGGTCGAGGGCGCTTTCGAGGGGCCGGGCGGGGTCCGCACGGTGGCCGTCGAGATCGGGCCGGAGGGGCGCACCGCCTTCCTGGACGGCAAGCCGCTCGCCTCCGCCGACCGGCTCGACGACTTCTTCGAGGGGCGCGCCGCCGTCTGCTTCTCCCCGGACGACCTGCTCCTCGTGAAGGGGGGGCCGGACCAGCGCCGACGCTTCCTCGACCGCGCCGCGTTCAACCGCTGGCCGGCGGTGCTCGCCGAGGCTCGCGAGTACCTGCGCGCCCTGCGGGCCCGGAACGCCGCGCTGCGCGTCTCCGACCCGGACGTCGAGGAGAGCTTCCGCGCGCCGCTCGTCCGGGCCGGCGCCCGGCTCGTCTCCCGCCGCATCGCCCTCGTCTCCGAGCTCGCGCCGCGGGTGGAGGCGGCCTTCGCCGGGATCTCCGGGCCCGACGCGGCCCCGGCGCGGCTCGCCTACCGGCCGGCGGCGGGGGTACCGCCGAACGGCACCGAGCAGGAGGTGGCGGCACGGCTCGCCGAGGCGCTCGCCCACCGGATCGGCCGGGACCGGGAGAAGGGCTACACGTCGGCGGGTCCGCACATGGACGACCTCACGCTCGGGCTCGGCGGGCGCGGAGCTCGCCCGTACGGGAGCCAGGGGCAGCAGCGCGCGCTCGTGCTCGCGCTCAAGATCGCCGAGATCGAGAACCTGCGCGATCGCCTGGGCCGGCCGCCGCTGCTCCTCCTCGACGACGTGTCCTCGGAGCTCGACCCCGAGAAGAACGGGCACCTCCTGCGCCATCTCGCCGGGCTTCCCGGCCAGGCGTTCCTGACGACCACCGACCGCCGCCTGCTCGAGCCGGCGGCGGGAGCCGGAGCGGTCTTCTACCGGGTGCGCGAGGGCACCTTCGAGCGGGATTTTCCCCCAGCGATTCCGGAGGCTTGAGCGGCTCTTTCCCGGTTGCCGGACCGCGCCCGCTCTGTTATACCCATCGGCTCACAAGCCTACGGAAATCCTCGATAAAAAGTCTCGCGAGACCCCCCCTGGAAAACGTCGATCCCGCACCGAAGCCCGCACGCGCCGGCGGAGCCCCCGAAGGCTACGGAACGGAGGCCATCAAGGTCCTCGAGGGGCTCGAGGCCGTCCGCAAGCGCCCCAACATGTACATCGGGGACGTGGGCGAGCGCGGGCTCCACCACCTGGTCTTCGAGGTGGTCGACAACTCGGTCGACGAGGCCATGGCCGGGCGCGCCGACCAGATCGACGTCACCATCCACAGCGACAACTCGGTGACCGTGCTCGACAACGGCTCGGGCATCCCGGTGGGACCGCACCCCACCGTCACCGGCATGGACACGCTGGACGTGGTGATGACGAAGCTCCACGCCGGCGGCAAGTTCGAGTCGAACGCCTACAAGGTCTCGGGCGGCCTGCACGGCGTGGGCGTCACCTGCGTGAACGCGCTGTCCGAGTGGCTGAAGGTCGAGGTCTACCGCGAGGGCAGGGTGTGGGCGCAGCGCTACGAGCGCGGCCACCCCTCGGGCAAGGTCGCGGCCATCGGCGAGACCCAGCGCCGCGGGACGCGCGTCACCTTCCGCCCCGACTTCCCGCTCTTCGAGGCCAAGGAGTTCTCCTTCGAGACCCTCTCCGGCCGCCTGCGCGAGCTGGCCTTCCTGAACCCGGGCCTCAAGGTCACCGTCGACGACGAGCGCAGCGGCAAGAAGCACGAGTTCCTGTTCAAGGACGGCATCCGCGAGTTCGTGGCCTACCTGAACAAGAGCCGCCAGACGCTCTTCGACCCGCCCATCGCCCTGCACCAGGAGATGGCCACCGAGAACGGCGAGGCCACGGTGGACATCGCGCTGCAGTGGAACGACGGCTACGACGAGAAGGTCTTCGCCTTCGCCAACAACATCCACAACCACGAGGGCGGCACCCACCTCGTCGGGTTCAAGGCGGCGCTCACCCGCACGCTGAACGCCTACGGCACGAAGAGCAACCTCTTCAAGGAGCTGAAGGAGGAGCTGCCCTCCGGCGACGACGCGCGCGAGGGGCTCGCCGCCGTCATCTCCATCCGCCTCCCCGGCGCGAGCTTCGAGGGGCAGACCAAGACCAAGCTCTCCAACACCGAGGCCAAGTCCATCGTCGAGACCATGGTGAACGACCGGCTCGGCGCCTGGCTGGAGGAGAACCCCCAGAACGCGCGGCGCATCGTGACCAAGGTCTCGGAGGCCACCCGCGCGCGCATCGCCGCCCGCAAGGCGCGCGAGACGGTGCGGCGCAAGGGGGCGCTCGACGGCGCCTCGCTCCCCGGGAAGCTCGCCGACTGCCAGTCGCGCGACCCGGCCGAGAGCGAGATCTACATCGTCGAGGGGGACAGCGCCGGCGGCTCGGCCAAGCAGGGGCGCGACCGGCGCACCCAGGCCATCCTGCCGCTCCGCGGGAAGATCCTGAACGTCGAGCGGGCCCGCTTCGACAAGATGCTCTCCTCGGCCGAGATCGCCACCATCATCACCGCGCTCGGCACCGGCATCGGCGCCGAGGAGTTCGACCCGGAGAAGGTCCGCTACCACCGCATCGTGATCATGACCGACGCGGACGTGGACGGCAGCCACATCCGGACGCTGCTCCTCACCTTCTTCTTCCGGCAGATGCCGGCCCTGGTCGAGAAGGGCTACCTCTACATCGCCCAGCCGCCCCTCTACCGCGTGCAGAAGGGCAAGAAGGAGCAGTACCTGAAGGACGAGGCGGCCCTCGACGCCCACCTGCTCGACATCGGTACCGAGAAGGCCCGGCTGGCCTGCGGCGACCAGGAGATCGGCGGCGAGGACCTGAAGCGGGTGGCCGAGGAGGTCCGGGCCTACCGGGCGCTGCTCTCGGTGGCCGACCGCCGGCGCGACGCGCGCGTGGTCGACGCCGCCATCCGCCAGGGCGACCTCGACGCCGAGACCCTGCGGGACCACGCCGCGGTGAAGGCCGTCGCCGAGGCCATCCACCAGAAGGCCCAGCGGCTCCACCCCGACATCGAGATCCGGGCCGCCAAGATCGAGCGCGACGAGGAGCACGGGCGGGACAAGCTGGTCTTCCAGACCACCGTCGCCGGCGCGCCCCGCGAGACCCGCCTCGACTTCGACTACCTCACCACCGCCGAGTGGACCGACCTGTGCGCGCGCCACGGCGCGCTGGCCGAGCTCGGGCCGGGTCCGTTCACCCTGCACGCCGGGGACGCCTCCGAGGAGGTCCCGGACGTGTTCGCGGCGGTGGAGGCGGTCCGCAGGGCGGCCGCGCAGGGACAGACCATCCAGCGCTACAAGGGGCTCGGCGAGATGAACCCCGAGCAGCTCTGGGAGACCACCATGGACCCGGCGCGGCGCACCATGCTCCAGGTCCGCGTCGACGACACCGTCGAGGCCAACGACGTCTTCAGCGTGCTCATGGGCGACGCGGTCGAGCCGCGCCGCGAGTTCATCGAGAAGCACGCGCTCGACGTCCAGAACCTCGACATCTGAGGATTGCCCCGGAACGGGGCGGGGAGGCGAGGCGATGGACTGGCTCTTCCGGCTGCCGCTCCCGGCGCTCTTCTTCGCGATCCTGGCCACCTTCGTCGGCGTCACCCTGGGTGGAATGCTGGTCTTCACCCCGGTGCGGCGTCGCCTGCAGGCGCGCTTCTCCCGCAGCTCCGAGCAGGCGGCCTACTTCGGCACCCAGATCTGGCTCGCCTACACCCTCATCCTCAGCCTGACCGCGGTCGGCGCCTGGTCCGAGTACCAGGCGGCGAGCGGGAAGGTCTCGCAGGAGGTGGCGTCGCTCGAGGTGCTGCAACGCGGCGCGCTCCTCTACCCGGAGCCGACCCGCGGCCAGATCGACGAGCTCATCCGGGACTACGCCCGGACCGTGGCGGACCGGGAGTGGGCCGAGCAGCGGGTCGGCCAGCACCCGTCGGCGGCCAAGCACAAGTTCGCCGCCATCGTGCGCATGCTCGGGGACTTCGAGCCGCAGAACCTCCCCGACCAGATGCTGCACGCCGAGACCCTGCGCCAGCTCACCAGCGCCTCGGAGGCGCGCCGGGCGCGCATCCACGCCACCGGGAGCTCGCTGCCCACCGTGGTCTGGGTGGTCCTGCTGGTGGGCGCGGCCCTGGCCCTCACCGGCGCCACCCTCTTCGTCACCGTGGACGACACCGCCCTGCACCTCGTCCTGGTGGGCTGCATGGCCGCCTTCGTGGGGCTCGTGGTATTCGTCACCGTCGCGCTGGACCATCCGTTCCAGGGGGCGGTCACCCCCGCGCCGGATGGGTTCTATCTCATCGCCGACCGCCCCTTCGGCGGGCTGTCCAGGACAGGAGACTGACCGATGCCCCGCGCCGCATTCGTCACCATCGGCACCTACGTCCCCGAGCGCGTCGTCACCAACGCCGAGCTGACGCGCCACATGGACACCTCCGAGGAGTGGATCGTCCAGCGCACCGGCATCCAGGAGCGCCACTGGGTCGAGCCCAACGCCGGGGTGGGCAGCGCCGAGATGGCCTACCGCGCCGCCACCCGCGCGCTCGAGCAGGCCGGCTGGAAGGCCGAGGACGTCGAGGCCATCATCTTCGCGAGCCTCTCCCCCGACCACATGTTCCCGGGCGACGGGTGCTTCCTCAACGCCAAGCTGGGCATCCCCGGCGTGCCCGCCATCGACATCCGCAACCAGTGCTCCGGCTTCCTGTACGGGCTCTCGGTGGCCGACGCCTGGATCCGAACCGGCACCTACCGGCGGGTGATGCTGGTGGGCTCCGAGACCCACTCCACCGGCCTCGACGTCTCCACCCGGGGCCGCGACGTCTCGGTGATCTTCGGCGACGGCGCCGCGGTGGCGCTGCTCGAGGCCACCGACGACCCCGACCGCGGCGTGCTGGCCATCGAGCTGCACGCCGACGGGCGCTACGCCAAGGACCTCTGGACCGACGCGCCCGGCTCGCTCTACAGCCCGCGCAACAATCACGCCATGGTGGACGACGGCAGCGGCTTCCCCAAGATGGAGGGGCAGAAGGTCTTCAAGCACGCCATCGTGCGCATGCCGGAGGTGGTCCGCAGCGTGCTCGGCAAGACCGGGCTCGCCACCGGGGACATCCGGGTCCTCGTCCCGCACCAGGCCAACCTGCGCATCGCCGAGACGGTCCAGAAGTCGCTCGGCCTGCGCGACGACCAGGTCTTCAACAACATCCAGAAGTACGGCAACACCACCGCGGCCAGCATCCCGCTGGCGCTCTCCGAGGCCATCCCGGCCCGCGGCGTGAAGCGGGGAGACCTGGTGGCGCTGGCGGCGTTCGGCGCGGGGTTCACCTGGGGTGCGGCGCTCGTGAGGTGGTGATGTCCCGGAAGGGCCTTGAGGCGTCGTCCAACGGCAGGACTGCGGACTTTGGATCCGCGTATGAAGGTTCGAATCCTTCCGCCTCAGCCAGGCCGCCGGCCCGGGCGCCGAACCAGCGCGCCGAGGTGAAGGCCCTGCCGCTGCCGGCCCGCTTCCTGCTCGCGCCCATCGGCGCGCTCCCCCCGGGCACGCTGACCGGCCTCTCCGCCGCCTTCCAGGAGGTCTTCGGGGTCCCCTCCGACCGGACCCCGCCCCAGCTCAAGCCCGACTTCGCCTTCAACAAGGACCGGCAGCAGTACCACTCCACCGCCGTCCTGCGGCGGCTCGAGGCGCTGCGCCCGCGCGGCAGCGAGGCGCCGGTGCTGGGGGTGGTGGACGTGGACCTCTTCGTCCCCGACCAGCCCTTCGTCTTCGGCGAGGCCGACCGCGAGTCGCGCAGCGCGCTCCTCAGCGTGCACCGGCTGAAGGGCGCCGACGGGCGGCCGGTGACGCCCGAGCGCTACGCGCACCGGTCGCGGGTGGAGGGCGTCCACGCCGTGGGGCACCTGCTCGGCCTCTCGCACTGCAACGACTTCCGCTGCGCCATGTTCCTGTCGCACACCCCGGCCGACTCCGACCGCAAGGGCGGCGGGCTCTGCGGCGCATGTCGCGCCGCCATCGGCCGGCCCTGAACCCGCTCTGCCAGCGCGCGCGCTCGAGCTGCGGCGCCTGCTGCGGCCTCTACAACCGGACCGCGCACGACGCCGTCTCGATCCGGGAGCGGCTCGACGCGCGCACCGACGCGCTCCGGGACGTCCCGCGCACCCGCGCGGCCTTCCGCGCCGCCGCCGCCCGGATCGCCGCGTCGGAGCCCGAGCCCCTCTTCCCCTCGGTGCGGGTCTGCCCGCTGCTCGGCTGGCTCGATCCGGAGCGCACGCGGGTGGGGTGCCTGGCCCACCCGGCCGCGACCGGCGGCGCCGATCTGCGCGACGAGGGGGTGTACGACGCCTCCATCTGCGAGAGCTTCCTCTGCCCGAGCCACTCCTGGCTCGGCGAGGAGGAGGCGGAGATCGTGGACCAGGCCTGCGCCGACGCCCACCTCTACGGCCTCGTGGTCACCGACGTGCCCTTCGTGCGGGCGGTGCTCGAGGCGGTGGGCCGGATGGCCGGGGCGCGGCTGGAACGGCGGCACCTCGAGCGGCCGACGGTGCGGGCCGCGCTGCGACGGCTCCTCGCGCTCAAGGAGGAGCTCGAGCCGGGCTCGGAGGGGCTCTTCGGAGCCTTCCGCCCCGGGGGCGACGGTGAACCGGTCCCGCGCAGCATCGACTACGAGGCGATCGACCGCGACGCGTCGCCGTGGGATGCGATCCTCCTCTGCGTGGGGGCCGACCCGCGGTCGGGCAACGACCTCGACCGGCTCGAGGCGGAGGTCCGCGCGCGGCTCGAGGCGGCGGCGGGTGCCCTGCGGGAGTAGGGGGGGGGCGGCCCTCACCCCTCCGCGACCGGCGCCACCTCCGGCAGCCCGGCCGCCACGATCTCGGCGAGGTCGACCACCTTCACGGTCTCCTCCTTGCCCAGCTCGGCCACGCCGTCCTTCAGCATGGTGAGGCAGAACGGGCAGCCCACCGCCACCACGCCGCCCTTCGTGCCCAGGGTGCGCGCGGCCTCCTCGACCCGGTTCTGGTTGATGCGGGTCCCGAGCTTCTCCTCGAGCCACATCCGGCCGCCGCCGGCCCCGCAGCAGAAGCCCTGGTCGCGGTTGCGCTCCATCTCGAGGACCCGCACCCCCGGCACCGACTCCAGCGCGGCGCGGGGCGCGTCGGCGATGCCGTTCCAGCGGGCCAGGTAGCACGGGTCGTGGAAGGTGACCTGCTGTCCCTCGAAGGCCCGGGCCGCCGCCGGCGCGA
The DNA here is from genome assembly GCA_037443385.1 of Anaeromyxobacteraceae bacterium. Taxonomy (GTDB): domain Bacteria; phylum Myxococcota; class Myxococcia; order Myxococcales; family Anaeromyxobacteraceae; genus CAIOAK01. The sequence continues at coordinate 1,898 of JBBIOL010000031.1, read as the reverse complement.
GCTTCCCCTCGGCCACCAGCCGGGCGATGAGCTCGGAGTGGTGGACCACCTCGAAGGTGCCGCCGAACTGGGGGAACTCGTTCTTGATGGTGTTGAGGCAGTGCGGGCACTGGGCGATGACCTTCTTCACCCCGTAGCCCTTCATGAGCTCGACGTTGGCCGAGGCCTGCATCTGGTACAGGTACTCGTTGCCCAGCCGGCGCGCGGTCTCGCCGTTGCAGGTCTCCTCCTCGCCCAGGATGGCGAACTTCACGCCGGCGGCGCGCAGGATCCGGACGATGGCGCGCGAGACCTTCTTCTGCCGGTCGTCGAAGGCGCCGGCGCAGCCCACGAAGAAGAGCCACTCGAAGTCGCCCTCGCTGGCGCGCGGGACGGCGAGGTCCTCGCACCACTCGGCGCGACGATTGGAGCCGATGCCCCAGGGGTTGCCCTGGGTCTCGATGTTCTTGAAGACGCGAGCGGCCTCGTCGGGGAAGGCCGACTCGACGAGCACCTGGTGGCGGCGGAGATCCACGAGGCGAGGCACCTGCTCGATGAGCACCGGGCAGGCGGTCTCGCACCAGCCGCAGGTGGTGCAGGCCCACACCGTGGCCTCGGGGAGGACGCCGTTCACCACCGCCGGCAGCCCCTCGGCGGCGGCGTCGCGGGCCGCCGCGTCGGGCGCGCGCGCCACGGCCACGAGCTCGGGCGCCCGGTCCTGGATGTGGTGGCGCAGGGTCCGGTTCACCTCCTTGTGGCTGAGCGGCTTGCCGGTCACGTAGGTGGGGCAGTGGGTCTGGCAGCGACCGCACTCGGTGCAGGAATAGGCGTCGAGCGCCTCCTTCCAGGAGAGGTCCTTCACCGTCCGTGCACCGTAGTCGGGGGTCTCCGACTCGAGGTCCAGCTTGCGGAGCGCGCCGCGGGGGGGCAGCCGCTGCAGGTAGACGTCGGGGAGGGCGGTGATCACGTGGAAGTGCTTCCCGAACGGCAGGAAGTTCAGGAAGACGAGCACGATGAGGAGGTGGATCCAGAACGACGCCGTGCCGACGGCCTGGGCGACGCCGGGGTCGAGGCCGGCGAGGAGCGCGGCGCCGAGCGAGCCGCCGGGAACGGCCCAGCTCCAGGGGGCGTGGGCGGCGAGCCGCTCCGCTCCCTCGAAGAGGATCTCCGTCACCATCAGGCCGGCGATGAAGCCGAGGATGAGCACCCCCTCCCAGCTGCGGGTGACCCGGTCGGGCTTCGTCACGAGCCGCCGCCAGATGAAGGCCAGCGCCGCGAGGAGCGCGAGCAGCGCCATCACGTCCTTCAGGAAGGCGTAGGCGTCGCCGGTGACCGTGCCCGCCCCGAGCAGCGGCAGGTGGAAGTGGCGGGAGAAGCCCATGCCGAAGAGGGTGATGGTCCGCGCGCCCAGGACGACGAAGGCCGCGAAGATGAGGACGTGCAGGATCCCGGGCCACACCTCGCCCCGGCTGGGCAGCCGCGACTGGCCGAAGCCAAACCGGAGCAGCGCGCGGAAGCGCTCCCCGGGACGGTCGAGCCGGTCCTCCTTCCGGAAGGCCCGGAGCGGGGCCAGCCGGCGGAGCATGGTGAAGGCGAAGAATCCGCCGGCCGAGACGAGCAGCAGCGCGGTGAGCCAGGGGTTCATGGGGCCGGTAGTGTACCCCTTGATTCTGAAATCAGTCCACCGGCTTGCGGGAATCGTCCGCGTTCTTCTCCCGCGCCCGGGGAGGCGGGGGCTTGTCCTGCCGCTCCTTGGCCTTCTTCTCCTCCGGCTTTGCCTGCGACTTGCCGGGGGAGGTTCCGCCGCCCGGGCTCCCCTGCGGGGGAGGGCGCGCAGCCGGTGGCGGCGCCGGTGGCGGCGGGGGGCGGGACGCCGTGGGCGGTGGCGCGGCGGGAGGCGGCGGGCGCTGGGCCGGGGG
>JBBIOL010000030.1:0-36178 GCA_037443385.1 Anaeromyxobacteraceae bacterium | reverse complement strand
ACGTCCTCCTCGCCGAGCGGGGAGAGGCCCGCCTCCGGGGCCGCGCGGGCCGCGAAGGCCACCCGGGCGAGCAGGCGATCGACCGCCCCGTCGGCGGCGAAGCTCCGCGCCCCGCGGGCCAGCGCGGCGTCGGCGAGCAGGGCGGCGGCACGATCCGCGTCGGGGACCGGCTTGCGCGACTCCTCGAGAACCAGGTCCCGGTAGCGCATCCGCTCGAAGGCGTCGACGCGACCGGCGTCCGCGTTCCAGGCGAGCTCCTCCTCCCAGCCCAGCGCGTCCGGGAAGAGCTCGAGCAGCATCTCCGGGGTCGCCGCCGAGGCCACGCGCACCAGCACCTGGCCGCCCCGCCCCGTGGCGGCGCCCGTTCCGGGGCCGCGGCGGTCCCGCCGCTCGTCGGCATCCACCGCCACGAGGAACGGGGCCTCGCGGACGACGCTCGCCGGATCGAGCCGGGCCGACCCGCCACCGGCGAGCACCACCTCCGGGCTCCCGGGCGAGCGGCGGCGCGCCACCCGGTCCGGGTAGGCGGCCAGCGTGGCGAGGAGCAGGGCCTCCTCCGCGTCCTCGGCCCGCGACGGACCCCGGGCGGCCCCGCGCCCGCCGAGCTTGGTAAGCTGTCGCCGGCTCCGCTCCACGGCCTGGACCGCGCCGGCGGAGAGCCCCAGCGCGCGGATCCGGTCGGGATCGAAGCGAGCGGCCGCGGCCTGCTCGAAGAGGTGGGCGAGCTCGAGCAGGTCGGACGGCCCGGTGGGCGCGGCCCCGCGGCCGGTGTCGGGCGCGCGCTCGCGGAGGTCCCGCTCGGAGAGGATGGCGGCGAGGAGGGCGCCGGAGGCCCCGGCTCCGCGGTCCTCGGCCTCGACCACCAGCCGGGCGAGCCTCGGATGCAGCGGGAAGCGCAGCAGCCTGCGTCCGAGCGGCGTGAGTCCCCCGGCGGCGTCGAGCGCGCCCAGGTCGAGGAGGAGCGCGCGCGCCGCCCCGGCCGCCGCCTCGGGAGGCGGGTCCAGCCAGCGGAGCGGGGCGGCCCCGGTCGAGGCGAGCGCCAGCAGCACCTCCGAGAGATCCGCGCGGAGGATCTCCGGCACGTCGAACTCGGGGCGGGTGTCGAGGTCGTGGCGGGTGTAGAGGCGCAGGCACCGCCCCGGAGACGTCCTCCCGGCCCGTCCGGAGCGCTGCGCCGCCGACGCCCGCGAGACCCGGCGCACCTCGAGGCGCGGAAGGCCCGACCACGGGGAGTGGGACGCGACGCGCGCCAGGCCGGAGTCGACCACCGCCGTCACCCCCTCGATGGTGACCGAGCTCTCGGCGACGTTGGTGGAGAGCACCACCTTTCGCCGGGGGCCGGGACGGACGGCGCGGTCCTGCTCCTCGGCGGGGAGGTCGCCGTGGAGCGGGAGGAGGTCGACGCCCAGCCGGGCGGCGAGCGCCCCGCAGGCCTGCGCCGCGCGCCGGATCTCGGCCATGCCCGGCAGGAAGACGAGCACGTCGCCCGTGGGCGCCTCCCCCAGGAGGCGGCGGACCGCCGCGGCCACCCGGTCCTCCAGCCGGTCGTCCCGGGCGGCGTCGGCCGGGGAGAGGTGCTCCACCGCGACGTCGAAGAGCCGGCCCTCCGACCGGACCGAGGGGGCGTCGAGGAAGCGCGCCACCGGCGCGGCGTCGAGGGTGGCGGACATCACCACCAGGCGGAGGTCGGGGCGGGTGGTCTCCTGCAGCCGGCGGAGGAGGGCCAGCGCGAGATCGCCCTGCAGGTGGCGCTCGTGGAACTCGTCGAGGACCACCGCGCCGACCCCGGGCAGGCCCGGGTCGGCCACGAGCCGCCGGGTGAGCAGCCCCTCGGTCACGTAGCGCAGACGCGTCCGCGGACCGGCCACCTCCTCGAAGCGGACCTGCCAGCCCACCGTCCCGCCGGGGCGCTCGCCGAGCTCGTCGGCGACCCGGCGCGCGGCCATGCGGGCGGCGAGGCGCCGGGGCTCGAGGACCACGACCTCGCCGTCGCCGACCAGTCCCGCCTCGAGCAGGGCCCGCGGCACGCGGGTGGTCTTCCCCGCCCCGGGCGGCGCCTCGACCACGACCGACGGGCCGGCGCGCAGCGCGGCCACGACGTCCGGGAGGATCGCGTCGACCGGGAGGCGGAGCACGGCCGCTTCTACCACGGCGCCGGCCGGGGGCGCGCCGCTCCACCGGCTCGATCCGGTCAGGCGACCGGTTCGGCCGGGACCGCCGGCTTCACCCGCAGCCGGAGCTCCCCGCCGTCGGCGTCGATGGTGACGTGGCCGCCCTCCTTCAGGTCGCCGAAGAGGATCTTCTCGGCCAGCGGCTCCTTCACCTTCTTCTGGATGATGCGCCCCATGGGCCGCGCGCCCATCAGCCGGTCGAAGCCGTGCTCGGCGAGCCAGGCCCGTCCGGCGGGGGTGAGGTCGACGGTGACCCGCTTCGGCTCGAGCTGCTCGGAGAGCTCGACGACCATCTTGTCGACCACCCGGGCGATGACCTCGGGCGGGAGCGACTCGAAGGAGACCCAGGCGTCGAGGCGGTTGCGGAACTCCGGGCTGAAGGTGCGCTCGATGGCGTTGCGGGCGTTGCCGGTCGAGGCCTCGCCGGCCGAGAAGCCGAGCGAGCGGCTGGAGAGCTCGTGGGCCCCGGCGTTGGTGGTCATGACCAGCACGATGTGCCGGAAGTCGGCCTTCCGGCCGCTGTTGTCGGTCAGCGTGGCGTGGTCCATCACCTGGAGCAGGATGTTGTAGATGTCCGGGTGGCCCTTCTCGATCTCGTCGAGGAGCAGGACCGCGTACGGGGTGCGGCGGATGGCGTCGGTGAGCAGGCCCCCCTGGTCGAAGCCCACGTAGCCCGGGGGAGCGCCGATGAGCCGGGAGACGGTGTGCTTCTCCTGGTACTCGGTCATGTCGAAGCGCAGGAACTCGACCCCCATGATGCGGGCGAGCTGCTTCGCGAGCTCCGTCTTGCCGACGCCGGTGGGCCCGGAGAAGAGGAAGGCCCCGATGGGCTTCTCCGGCGCGCCCAGCCCCGAACGGGAGAGCTTGATGGCGGCCGAGATGGCCTCGATGGCCCGGTCCTGGCCGAAGATCACCTTCTTCAGCTCCGGCTCGAGGGCGGCCAGCTGCGCCTGGTCGTCGGCGGAGACGGTGCGCTCGGGGATCTTGGCCATGCGGGCCACGACCCGCTCGACGTCGCGGGCGAGCACCCGGTGGCGCCGCTTCTCCTCGGCCCGCATCCGGTCGGCCGCGCCGGCCTCGTCGAGGACGTCGATGGCCTTGTCGGGCAGGCGGCGGTCGTTGATGTGCTTGGCGGAGAGCTCGGCGGCGGCCCGCAGCGCCTTGTCGGAGTAGACCACCCCGTGGTGCCCCTCGTAGGCGGGCTTCAGCCCGCGGAGGATCTTGACGGTCTCCTCCAGGGACGGCTCGTGGACCTCGATCTTCTGGAAGCGGCGGGCCAGCGCGTGGTCCTTCTCGAAGGTCTGCTTGTAGTCCTCGAAGGTGGTGGAGCCGATGCAGCGCAGCTCCCCCGAGGCCAGCGCCGGCTTGAGCAGGTTGGAGGCGTCCATGGAGCTGCCGGTGGTGGCCCCGGCGCCCACGATGGTGTGGATCTCGTCGATGAAGAGGATGGCGTGCGGGATCTTCTTGGCCCCGGCGATGACCCCCTTCAGCCGCTGCTCGAACTCGCCGCGGAACTTGGTGCCGGCGAGCAGCGCGCCCATGTCGAGCGACCAGATGGTGGCCTTCTCCAGCACCGCCGGGACCCGCTTCTCGTGGATGGCGAGCGCGAGCCCCTCGGCGATGGCGGTCTTGCCCACGCCCGGGTCGCCCACGTAGACCGGGTTGTTCTTGCGGCGCCGGCACAGGACCTGCACTGTGCGCTCCAGCTCCGGGCGCCGTCCGATGAGCGGGTCGATCTCGCCGCGGGCGGCCTTCTCCACCAGGTTCGTGCAGAAGGCGCGGAACGGGTCCTTCACGTTGCGTGGAGCGGACTCCTCCTGCTGCTCCGGTTGCTGCTCCTCCTCCTCGTTCCCGCCCTGCTCCTTCTCCTTGGAGACGCCGTGCGAGATGTACGAGAGGATGTCGAGCCGTCGGACCCCCTGCTTGTCGAGCAGGAACACCGCGTGCGACCCGCGCTCGCGGGTGATGGCCACCAGCACGTCCCCGGCGTTCAGCTCGGAGCGCCCTGCGCCCTGCACGTGCCAGGCCGCGCGCTGGAGCACCCGCTGGAAGGCGGCCGTCTGCTCGGGCTCGCCGCTCCCGGTGCGCGCCTCGAGCGTGCGGTCGAGGTAGTCCTCGAGCTCCTTCTCGAGCTCGGCGATGTCGGCCCCGCACGCGGCCAGGACCTCGGACGCGATCTTGTCGCGGGCCATGGCGTGGAGCAGGTGCTCCAGCGTGACGTACTCGTGGCGCCGGCGCCGGGCGTCCGCCACCGCGTTCTGGAGGGTTGCCTGCAGTTCCTTCGTGACCGTGACCATCGACGCTCCTGCTACTCGGGTTCGACCGTACAGAGGAGGGGATACTCGGCCGCACGGGCCATCTCCATCACCTTCGTGGCCTTGGTCTCCGCGATCTCGTACGGGTAGACTCCGGCGACGCCCACGCCCCGGTGGTGGATGGAGAGCATGATCTTCATGGCCACCGGGGACGGGTGGGCGAAGACGGTCTCGAGCACGTGCACGACGAATTCCATGGTCGTGTAGTCGTCGTTGTGCAACAGCACCTTGTAGAGAGGGGGAGGGCGCGTCTTCGGTTGCGACCTCGTCCGGGTGACGGTCTCTGCGTCGCCGCCCGGGCGGCCCCTCTCGGACATGGACGTATCTTAACGCCCGGGAGGACGCGTGCCGCGCCCGTCCGGTCCGGTTAGGGGGAAGGGGCCGGCAGGGTCCGGCGGAGGAGGAATGGCGAAGCCGCTGGACGGCCGGGTGGCGCTCGTCACCGGTGCCACGAACGGGATCGGCCGCGTGACCGCCCGCGAGCTCGCCCGCATGGGAGCGCGGACGCTCGTCGTGGCGCGGGACGCCGGGCGGGGAGACGCCACGGCGCGGGAGATCCGGGACGCCACCGGAAGCCCGGTGGAGGTGCTCGTCGCCGACCTGTCCTCCCGGGCCGAGGTGCGCCGCCTCGCGTCGGAGGTCCGGCGGGGGGCGCCGTCCCTCCACCTCCTCGTCAACAACGCGGGCGCCATCTTCGCCGACCGTCGCCTCTCCGCAGACGGTGTGGAGATGACGCTGGCGCTGAACCACCTCGCCTACTTCCTCCTCACCCTCGAGCTCCTGCCGGCGCTCCGGGCCGCGCCGGAGGCCCGGGTGGTGAACGTCTCCTCGTCGATCCACTCCCGGGGACGGATCGACCTCGACGACCTCCAGGGCGAGCGCGACTACGGCATGTGGAAGGCCTACGCCCAGTCCAAGCTGGCGAACCTGCTCTTCACCCGGGAGCTCGCCCGCCGGCTCCGCGGCGGGCCGGTCACGGCCAACGCGCTGCACCCGGGAGCGGTCGCGAGCGGCTTCGGCCGGGACCACCCGGGCCTCTTCGGCCGGCTGGTCGCGCTGGGGGCGCCCTTCCTCCTGTCTCCGGAGAAGGGCGCGCGCACCACGCTCCACGTCGCCACCGACCCCTCCCTCCGCGGCGTCTCCGGCCGCTACTTCGCCTCCTCGCGGGAGCGCACCCCCTCCCGCGCGGCGCAGGACGACCCCACCGCGCGCCGCCTGTGGCAGGTCTCCGAGTCGCTCACCCAGCCCGAAACGAGGCTCCCGGAACCATGAAGATCCTCTCGCTCGCACTCGCCCTCCTCGCGTCGCAGGCCCAGGCTCCCGCCGTCCCGGCGGCTCCCGCCCCGACGGCCCCCGCCGCCGCACCGGCGCCCACGTCGATCCCCGGGATGTCCCCGGTGCCCGGGCGGCCCAACCTGCTCCAGGTCGGCCTGGCTCCGGTGCCGGACCGGCTCTGGCAGCGCGCCGAGCAGCTGCTCGAGGCGCGATCCGCCCGCCTCCTCGACGTCTCCGCCGACGGGGAGTCGATCCTGATCTCCACCCGGTTCGGCCAGAGCATGCAGTTGCACGTCGTGACGGGCGCCCTGGGGGCCCGCACCCAGGTCACCTTCGGGCGGGAGCCGGTCACCTCCGGGGCGTTCCAGCCGGGCGACCCCTCGGTGGTCTACTTCCGCCGCGACGTCGGCGGCTCGGAGAACTGGCAGGTCTACCGGCTCGACCGGCGATCCGGCCAGGTGGACCTCCTCACCGACGGGAAGAGCCGCCACGACGGCCTCGTGCTCTCCCCGGACGGCCGGCGCCTCGCCTACGACGGCACCGGGAGGAACGGCAAGGACACCGACGTCTACGTGGCCGACACGGCGCGCCCGAAGGAGGCCCGGCGCCTCTTCGAGGCCGAGGGGACGTGGCAGCCGGTCGACTTCTCCCGGGACGGGAGTCGCCTGCTCGTGCGGCGCTTCCGCTCCATCGCCGACGCGGACCTGTTCGTCGTCGACGTGGCCACCGGCGAGCGGCGCGCGCTCACGCCCTCCTCCGGCAAGGCGTCGGTGGGGGCGGCGCGCTTCTCCGCGGACGGCAAGTCGGTCTACCTCGTCACCGACCGGTACGGGGACTTCGACGAGCTGTACCGCATCGAGCTCTCCGACCCGGCGGCGGCGCCGCGGCCGCTCACCCGGACGCTCCGCTGGGACGTGGAGGGGGTCGCGGTGGCCCAGGACGGATCCCGGATCGCGCTCACGGTGAACGCCGACGGGGCGAGCCGGCTCTACTTCCTCGAGCCGCGAAGCGGCCGCCTCGCGCCGGTCGACCTTCCCCAGGGCGTGGCCGGGCCCCTGCGCTTCCCCCTCCGCAAGCCGGGAACGCTCTTCCTGGGCCTGGGGACGCCGCGCTCTCCGGGTGACGCCTGGCAGGTCACCCCCGGCAAGGCCGCGCCCCGGCGGTGGACCGCCTCCGAGATGGGCGGCGTCGATCCCTCCACCCTGGCCGAGCCCACGCTCGTCCGCTACCCGGCGCGGGACGGCACGTCGATCCCGGCCTGGCTCTACCTGCCCGGCGGGCAGGGGAGGCACCCGGTCGTGGTGGCCTGGCACGGCGGGCCCGAGGCGCAGGAGCGCCCCACCTTCTCGCCCGTGGCCCAGCTGCTCGTCCAGGGCGGCATCGCCGTCCTCGTACCCAACGTGCGCGGGTCGGCCGGCTACGGGAAGGCGTACCTCGCCATGGACGACGGGGTGAAGCGCGAGGACGCCCTCGGCGACATCGGGTCCACGCTGGACTGGATCGCCTCGCAGCCCGCGCTCGACGCGTCGCGGGTGGGGGTGTACGGCGGATCGTACGGCGGGTACATGGTGCTCGCCACCGCCGCCTTCTACCCGTCGCGCATCCGCTCGGCGGTGGACGTGGTCGGGATCTCCAGCATCCCCACCTTCCTCGAGTCCACCGCGCCCTACCGCCGCGACCTGCGCCGCGCCGAGTACGGCGACGAGCGGGATCCCGCCGTCCGGGCCGTCCAGGAGCGGATCTCGCCCCTGCGGCGCGCCGCCGACATCACGGCCGCGCTCTACGTCATCCAGGGGAAGAACGACCCGCGGGTGCCGCAGGGCGAGGCCGAGCAGATCGTGGCGGCGGTGCGCGGCAACGGCAGGGAGGCCTGGTACCTGCTCGCGCTCGACGAGGGGCACGGCTTCCAGAAGAAGGAGAACCGGGACTACCTCGTGGTGACGACGGTGGCCTTCCTGGAGCGCACGCTCGCGCCGTAGGCGCCTCAGGCCCCGGCATCCAGCGACCACCGGCCGGCCGGCGCCGGCGTGGCGAGCGCGTTCCGCAGCCGGGCCAGGAACTCGCGTCGCGGGACCTCCCGCGCGCCGAACCGGCGCAGGTGATCGGTGTCCACCTGGCAGTCCACCAGCTCGACGCCGCGCGCCCGCATCCACTCCACGGCCGTCACGAAGGCCGCCTTCGACGCGTCGTCGCGCTCGGCGAACATCGACTCGCCGAAGAAGGCTGCGCCCAGCGAAACCCCGTAGAGGCCGCCGGCGAGGCCGTCGGCGTCCCAGGCCTCGAAGGAGTGGGCGCGGCCGAGCGCGTGGAGCCGCTCGTAGGCGGCCACCATCGCGTCGGTGATCCACGTTCCGTCCTGGCCGGGGCGGCGGGCGGTGGCACAGCGCCGGATCACCTCGGCGAAGGCGCGGTCGGACCGGATGCGATAGCGCCCGGACCGCAGCGTCCTCCGCAGCGATCGCGGGACGTGGAGCTCGGCGGGGAGCAGCACCATGCGCGGGTCCGGGCTCCACCAGAGGATGGGCGTGTCGTCGGCGTACCAGGGGAAGATCCCCTCCGCGTAGGCGCGCAGGAGCCGCGCCGGGGAGAGGTCCCCACCCACCGCGAGCAGGCCGTCCGGCTCCGACAGCTCCGGGTCGGGGAAGACCGGCTCGCGGGGTAGGCGGAAGACGGCCACGCCCTCAGACGGCGCGCTGGAGGAACTGGCGCAGCGCCCGGCGGACCTCGAACTGCACCGGTGCCGGGACCTCGGGCAGCGGGGTCCGGGCGCAGGAGGCGAGCGTCTGCTGGAGGGTGGCGCAGCGCTCGGCGCAGCGGGGGCAGGCGGCCAGGTGGCGCTCCATCTGCTCGCAGACCGGGGCCGAGATCTCCCCCTCCAGGTGACGCGAGAAGAGCAACACCACCTCCGGGCAGGCCTCCGGGAACGGGGCGGCCGGCTCCGCGGAGAGGACGGGAGCGACCCGCTCCCGCACCGCGACCCGGGCCCGGTGGAGCCGGCTCTTCACGGCCTCGACGCTGATGCCGACGGCCTCGGCCACCTCGGCGGCGGAGAGCCCCTCCACGTCGCGGAGGAGCAGCACCTCCCGGTACATGGGGTCGAGCGCCCCGATGGCCTCCTCGAGGGCCGCCTCCACCTGCTTGCCGGAGAGGGCCTCGTCCGCGGGGCGCGACGGGTCGGCGAGCTCCCGGACCTCGCGGCCGGTGGCCTCGGCGTCGATCGACTCCTCCTGCTCGGGGGCGAACTTGGAGCGGCGCCGCTGCTTGATGCAGAAGCTGCGGGCGATGGCGTAGAGCCAGGTGGAGGGCGTGGAGGCGCCGCGGAAGTCCTTCACCGTCCGCGCGGCGGCGATGAGGGTCTCCTGCAGCACGTCCTTCGCCGCCTCGGGGTCGCGGCACATCTTGAGGCCGAACCGGTAGACGCGCCGCTCGTGCCGCTCGAGCAGGCGCTCGAGCGAGGCACGGTCGCCGGCGCGGGCACCCTCGATCAACTGCTCGTCGGAGACGGGGTCGTTGGATTGCACGGGGTGAGCATGCATAGGACGGCGCGCTCCGGCGGACAAGGCGTGAGACCGGAACGTCGATTTCTTGAGGATTTTTAAGGGTGTATTCCGACCCAGACCCATTTGGGATGTAAATTACACCCAAAAGGGTGTTTCAACCGCTTTTGACTGACGTCAAATCCGGGTCGGTTGAAAGTTGACGACTCCACTCGACTATCTCCAGACCGACGAGCGGTGACGACGTGATGAACGCTCACGCCCCAGGGAGGCCCGTGCCGGAATGAGCGCACCCTTCAAGCCTTCCGCCAACTTCCTCGCCCGCGCCTCCCTCGTCGTCGTCGGCCTCGTCGCGGGTGGAGGCATCCTCGGCCTCTGGGGCTACATGCGCACGCCGTACGCGCGGGGGCTGCAGGAGGAGATCGTCCAGCCGGTGCTCTTCGACCACCGGCACCACGTGGTCGACGATCTCGTCGACTGCCGGTACTGCCACTTCAACGTGGAGCGCGGCGCGACCGCGGGCATCCCCTCCACCGAGATGTGCCTCAACTGCCACTCCCAGGTCTGGAACAAGAGCCCGAAGCTCGAGCCGGTCCGGCGCAGCTACTTCACCGGCACGCCCATCGAGTGGAACCGGGTCCATCAGGTCCCCGACTTCGCCTACTTCAACCACTCCATTCACGTCGGCAAGGGGGTGGGGTGCGCCACATGCCACGGCCGCGTCGACCAGATGCCGGCGATCACGAAGGTGGCGTCCCTGCAGATGTCCTGGTGCCTCGAGTGCCACCGCAACCCGGGCCCCAACCTGAGGCCGCGCGACCAGATCACCAGCATGACCTGGCAACCGCCGGCCGACCCGGCCGCCGCCCGGCTCCTCGCCGACGACCTGATGAAGTCCTACGACGTCCACTCCCGCGTGAGCTGCACGACATGCCACCGATGAAATCGCTGCCGGTCATCCAGGACGGGTGCCAGCCCCGCCCGCCCGGGCACCGCCCGCTCTGGCAGAGCGTCGAGGAGCTCGAGTCGCGGTCGGCCCGCCCCGGGGGAGAGTTCGCCCCGGGAGCGTCCGAGGTCCCGCCCGAGATGTCGCGCCGCTCCTTCATGCAGATCCTCGGGGCGTCGGCGGCGCTGGGCGGCCTCGCGGCCTGCCAGCCTCCCCGGGAGAAGATCGTCCCGTTCGTGCACGAACCCCCCGAGAACCGGCCGGGGAAGCGGTTCCACTACGCCACCGCGCTCGCCCTCGACGGCCACGCCACCGGGCTGCTCGTCGGGAGCGCCGACGGGCGTCCGGTGAAGGTGGAGGGGAACCCGGCCCACCCGACCAGCCAGGGGGCCTCGTCCACCTGGGACCAGGCCGCGCTGCTCGACCTCTACGATCCGGGCCGCGCCAGGGGATTCACCCGGCGTGGAGCGCCGCTCTCCTTCCGCGGCCTGCTCGCCGAGGTGCAGAAGCTGGCCCGCGGCCACGAGGCCGACGGCGGCGCGCGGCTGGCCTTCCTGCTCGGCCCGGATGCCTCGCCCACGCTGGCCGCCCTGCGCCGCCGGGTCCAGGCCCGCTTCCCCCGGGCGCGGTTCCACTTCTGGGCGCCGGTCACCGACGAGAACGCCCTCGAGGGTGCCCGCATCGCCTTCGGCCGTCCCCTCGACGTCCGGCCCGCGGTCGACCCGGCCCGGGTCATCCTGGCGCTCGACTCCGACTTCCTCTCCGGCCAGGGCGACTCCCTGCGGCTCACGCGAGAGTTCGCCCGGCACCGGGAACCCGGGGCGGAGATGAACCGGCTCTACGTGGCCGAGCCGGCCATGACGCCCACCGGCGCGGCCGCCGATCACCGCTTCCGCATGCGGGGCGGCGAGGTCGCGGCCTTCGCGCGGGCCGTGGCCGCCCACCTGGGCGTGGTTCCGGCCTCCCCGGCGCTCCCGCCCGAGCTGGCCCGCGCCGCCCGCGCGGTCGCCGCCGACCTGGGGGCGAACCGCGCCCGCTCGCTCGTGCTGGTCGGGCCCCGGCAGCCCGCGGCCGTGCACGCCCTCGCGCACGCCCTGAACGGCGCGCTCGGCAACGTGGGCACCACCGTGCGCTACGTGCGGCCGGTGCTGGGCGACGGCGCGCCGTCCTCCGGGGCGCTCCCCGCGTTGGCCCGCGCGATCGAGGCCGGCACGGTGGACACGCTGGTCGTCACCGCCTGGAACCCGGTCCACGCCGCCCCGGCCGGGCTCGACGTGGGGGCGCTCCTCGCCCGCGTGCCCGACGTCCTCTACCTCGCGCTGCGGGAGGACGAGACCTCCCGCCACTGCAGCTGGCGCATCGCCCAGAGCCACCCCTTCGAGAGCTGGGGCGACGCCCGCTCCCGCGACGGCGTGGCCTCGGTGGTGCAGCCGCTCGTCTCCCCGCTCTACGAGAGCACCACCGCCATCGACCTGCTGGCCGCCTTCGTGGACGCCGGCGACCGCGGGGCCCGCGAGCACGTGCGGACCACCTGGGCGGCGCGCGCCGGCCTCGACCCCGCCGCCATCGACGCGCAGTGGAACGGCTGGCTGCGCCAGGGCGTGATCCCCGGGACCGCCGAGGCGCCGGAGGCGGCGTCGGTGGACGTGGCCGGGGTGACCTCGGCGCTGGGGCGCCTCCCCGCGGCGCGCTCCGAGGGGATCGAGCTGTGCCTGGCGCCCTCGGCCGGCCTGTACGACGGTCGCTTCGCCACCAACGCCTGGCTCCAGGAGCTGCCCGACCCGATCACCAAGGTGACCTGGGACAACGCCGCCTGGATCTCCGAGGCCACCGCGCGGCGCCTGGGCGTCGAGACCGGCCAGGTGGTGACGCTGGCGGCGGGCAGCCGCAGCCTCCAGGCCCCGGTCCAGGTCGTCCCCGGCCACGCCGACGACGCCGTGACGCTCACGCTGGGTCACGGACGCACCGACGGCTCTCCGGTCTCGAAGGGCGTCGGCGTGGACGCCTATCGGCTGCGCGAGGCCGGGGCCTGGTTCGTGCACGGGGTCACGGTCACGCCCGGGAAGGGACGCCACGCCTTCGCCATCGCCCAGGGACACTTCGCCATGGAGGGGCGCCCGCTGGCGCTCGACTTCACCGCCAAGGACTGGAGCCACGACCAGGGGCGCGAGGAGCTCGATCACCTGCGCGGACCGGCCGCCACCGCGCAGGCGCCGGTCGACTACTCGCGGCAGGAGTACGCCTGGGGCATGGCGGTGGACCTCTCCCGGTGCACCGGATGCAACGCCTGCGTCATCGCCTGCCAGGAGGAGAACAACGTCGCCACGGTGGGCAAGGAGCAGGTGGCGAAGGGCCGGATCATGCACTGGATCCGCACCGACCGTTACTTCTCCGGCCCGGCCGCGAACCCGGAGACCATCACCCAGCCAGTCATGTGCCAGCAGTGCGAGACCGCACCCTGCGAGTACGTCTGCCCGGTGAACGCCACCGTCCACTCCGACGAGGGGCTGAACGAGATGGTCTACAACCGGTGCGTCGGCACCCGGTACTGCTCGAACAACTGCCCGTACAAGGTGCGCCGCTTCAACTTCCTCAACTGGCGCCCCGAGGTGCCCGACGTCGAGACGCTGCGCTTCAACCCCGACGTCACCGTCCGGTCCCGCGGCGTCATGGAGAAGTGCACCTACTGCGTCCAGCGCATCGAGGGCGCGCGCATCGACGCCCGCGTGGCGGGGAAGAAGATCGGCACCGTCCAGTCGGCGTGCCAGCAGGCCTGCCCCGCCGAGGCCATCGTCTTCGGGAACCTGAACGACCCGCAGTCGAAGGTGAAGCGGCTGCACCAGGACGCCCGCCGCTACGACCTGCTCCACGAGCTCGGCACCCGGCCCCGCACCGCCTACCTGGTGCGGATCCGCAACCCCAACCCGGACCTGGCATGACGCCTCCAGCACAGGCCGCCGCGGAGCGCGAGGCGCTCGCCCCGCTGCCGCTCATCGCGGGCCGCCCCACCGACACCCAGCTCAACACCGAGCTGCTCACGCCCATCTTCACCCCCAGCCAGGGGTGGAAGGCGCTCGTGACCCTGGCCGCGCTCGGCACGGGCCTGCTCGGCGTCGGGCTCACGCTGACCATTGCCCGCGGCATCGGGATGTGGGGCAACAACCAGCCGGTGGGCTGGGCCTACGACATCATCAACTTCGTCTGGTGGATCGGCATCGGTCACGCCGGGACGCTGATCTCGGCCATCCTGCTCCTCTTCCAGCAGAAGTGGCGCACCTCCATCAACCGCTTCGCCGAGGCCATGACCATCTTCGCGGTCATGCAGGCCGCCATGTTCCCGCTGGTCCACACCGGGCGGCCCTGGTTCGCCATCTACTGGCTCTTCCCGTACCCGAACACCATGGGCATCTGGCCCAACTTCAAGAGCCCGCTCATCTGGGACGTGTTCGCGGTCTCGACCTACTTCACCATCTCGCTGCTCTTCTGGTACCTCGGGCTCATCCCTGACCTCGCCACCCTGCGCGACACGGCCACGAAGAAGGTCCAGAAGGTGGCCTACGGCATCTTCGCCATGGGCTGGAAGGGATCCTCCCGCCACTGGCAGCACTACCGGATCGGCTACCTCATCCTGGCCGGGATCTCCACCCCGCTCGTGCTCTCGGTGCACTCCATCGTGAGCTTCGACTTCGCCGTCTCCCAGCTGCCCGGCTGGCACACGACCATCTTCCCGCCCTACTTCGTGGCCGGGGCCGTCTTCGGCGGCTTCGCCATGGTGCTGACCCTCATGATCCCGGCGCGGGCCGCCTTCCGCTTCCAGAACGTCGTCACCAGCCGCCACCTCGAGAACATGGCGAAGGTGATGCTCGTGACCTCCATGATCGTCGGCTACGGCTACCTCATGGAGAACTTCATGGCCTGGTACAGCGGGAACCCGTACGAGTCCTTCCTGTTCTTCAACACCCGCACCCGGGGTCCCTACGCGCCCATCTACTGGGCCATGATCGTCTGCAACGTGCTCGTGCCCCAGACCTTCTGGTGGAAGCGGGCGCGCACCAGCGTGGCCTGGCTGTGGATCGCCTCGGTGCTGGTGGGCTTCGGCATGTGGGCGGAGCGCTTCGTCATCATCGTGATCTCGCTGCACCGGGACTTCCTGCCCTCGTCGTGGGGCATGTACGCGCCCACCTGGGTGGACTGGTCGATCTTCGTCGGCACCATCTCCTTCTTCTCGCTGCTCTTCCTGCTCTTCCTGCGCTTCGTGCCGTCGGTGGCCATCGCCGAGGTGAAGGAGCTGAACCACGAGATGCAGCACGAGGCCGCCCACGCCGGCGGCGGAGGCCACGAGAAGGCACACGCCGGGGTGCACCCATGAGCACGAGCCGCGTCGTCCTGGGGCGCTACCCGTCGGTGGACGCCCTCTACGCCGCCGCCCGCAGCCTGCAGGCGTCCGGCCACTCGGCCCTCGACTTCTACTCGCCGTACCCGCTGCCAGGCTCCGACGAGGTCCTGCGACTCGAGCGCTCGCCCATCCCGGCCATCGCCGGCGTCGCCGCGTTCGTGGGCGTGGTCTCGGCGGTCCTCATGCAGTGGTGGATGAACGACGTGGACTACGCCATCAACGTCGCCAACCGCAGCGTGGTGCCGACCCCGACCTGGATGCCGGTGACCTTCGAGCTCGGCGTCCTGCTCGCCGGCGTCTCCATCTTCGTCGGGCTGCTCGCGATCTTCGGCTTCCCCAGGCCCTGGGACCCGCTCTTCGAGGTCGACGCGTTCCGCTCGGCCACCATCGACGCGCTGTGGCTCTCGGTCGCGGTGGAACCGGGCCAGGTCTCCTCCATCTCCGACGAGCTGCGCCGCCTGGGCGCGGCCCAGGTCGAGCTCGTCCCGGAGGAAGCATGAGGGCGCTCCCCATCCTGGCGCTCGCGCTCCTCACCGCCGGCTGCGAGTGGGTGAACCCCATGCTCCAGCAGCCCAAGGTGAAGCCCTACCGCAAGAGCGTGTTCTACCCGGACCAGATCGCCATGCGGGCGCCGCCCCCGGGGACGCTCGCCGCCTCGGCTCCGGCCGAGCCGGCGGCGGTCACCGGCCGCAACCCCGACGGCACGCCGCTCGCACGCATCCCGGTGCCGGTGACCCCGGAGCTCCTCGAGCTGGGACGCAAGCGCTACGACGTCTTTTGCGCGGTCTGCCACGGGCTGCTCGGCGACGGGCAGGGCCCGGTGGCGCGAAACATGTCGATCCGGCAGCCGCCCTCGCTGCTGCCGCTCGGCCAGCGTCCCGACGGCCACTTCTACGCCGCCATCTCCGAGGGCTACGGCTACATGCCCTCCTACCGGCCCTGGCTCGGCGACGACGAGCGCTGGGCGGTGGTGGCCTACGTGCGCGCCCTGCAGCTCTCGCAGGGGGCCCGCATCGAGCAGGCCCCGCCCGACGTGCGCGCCCGACTCGACAAGGAGAACCGATGAACGCCGCGCCCTTCACCGGGGGACGCACCCTCATGATCCGCGCCGCCGCCGTGGGCGCGCTGGGGCTGGCGGCCACCGCCGCCGGCGGGGCCCTCGACGCCCGCCGGGCCCTCTACGCCTACCTGGCCGCCTTCGTCTACTGGGCCGGGATCGCCGCGGCGGCCATGGTCTTCCTCATGGCCAACGAGGCCGCCAACTCCAAGTGGTACATCGTGGTGCGGCGGCTGCTCGAGGCGCTCCCGTCCGCGTTCCCGGTGCTGGCCGTGCTCTTCCTCCCCATCGCGCTCGGCGCCGGGCTCCTCTTCCCCTGGGTGAACCCGGCGGCGGCCGCGCACGCGCCCATCCAGCCCTGGGCGCACGGGGAGGGGAAGCTCGCCGTCCACCTCTGGGAGCACCGCCACCCCTGGATGAACCTGCCGTTCTTCCTGTTCCGGGCGGCCCTCTACTTCGGCATCTGGATCGGCGTGGCCACGCTCATGCGCCGCTGGTCGCTGGCCCAGGACCAGGGCGGCGGGGCCGCGGTGAAGCTGAAGATGCGGCGGCTCGGCGCCGGGGGGCTGCCCGTCGTGGCGCTGGCCATCACCTTCGCCGCCTTCGACTGGCAGATGTCGCTCTCGGCCTTCCTCTTCTCCACCATCTTCGGCGTCTACTGGTTCTCCGGCAGCCTGGTCGCGGCCATCGGCGTGCTCATCCTGGCCGCGGCGGCCGCCTCGCGGGAGGAGCCGCTCCGGGGCGCCATCAACCCGAACCACATCCACTCGCTCGGCAAGTACCTCTTCGCCTTCACCTCCTTCTGGGCCTACATCGCCTTCTCCCAGTACCTGCTCATCTGGATCTCGAACCTCCCCGAGGAGGTCCCCTGGTACCTCGTTCGCGGCGACTCGGGGTGGAAGGCGGTGGGGGTGTTCCTGGCCCTGTTCCAGTTCGTCCTGCCCTTCGTGATCCTCATGCCGCGCGAGCGGAAGCGCTCCTGGCGCCCGCTCGTGGTGATGTCGGTCTGGATCCTGGCCGTCCACTACGTCGACGTCTACTGGGTGGTCATGCCGGGCCTGTCGCCGGCCGGCCCGAGCCCGAGCTGGATGGACCTGGCCGCCTTCGTGGGCGTGGGCGGCGCCTGCGTGGCCTGGGTGGTGGGCCGCCTGCGCGGGCACCCCATCCTGCCGGCCCGGGATCCGTACCTGCCGGAGTCCCTCCACTACGAGCCCCAGCAATGAGCGAGCAGACCCATCACGCGGGCACCCGCGCCGAGCCCGATCGCATCGCCACCCCGCGCATCCTCGTGGTGGGGGCGGTGGCCATCGCCTTCTTCGTCGCCGCCAGCTGGGTCACCATCCGCAAGGGTCTCGACGGCACCCGCGCCGAGGTCCTGCCCGATGGGCCGCCTGCGCCCCCGGCCGAGATCGGCCGCAACAAGATCGGCATCGTCGAGCAGCGCCTCTTCGAGGTGGCCGTGGAGCCGGCCGAGCTGCGCCGCCGGCAGGCCGAGCGGCTCTCCACCTGGGGCTGGGTCGACCGCAAGGCCGGCGTGGTCCACGCCCCCATCGGCGAGGCCATGGAGCGCGTGGTCCGCGGGGAGCGTCCGTGAGCCGGCTCGCCGCCGCCACGCTCGCGCTCCTGGCGCTCCTCCCGGCCCCCGGCCGGGCCGAGGACGATCCGGAGGGACCGGCCCCGCTCTCGGGCGTGGAGATCGAGGAGAAGCTCTCGGCGCAGGTGCCGCTCGCGGCCTCCTTCCTCGACCAGGACGGCAAGCCGGTCCGCGTCGGCGACCTGCTTGGCAAGGGCAAGCCGGTGGTGGTGGCCCTCGTCTACTACGAGTGCCCCATGCTCTGCGGGCTGGTCCTGGGAGGCATGGCCCGCGGCATGAAGGAGACCGGCCTCGAGCTCGGCCGGGACTACACCGCGCTCTCCATCTCCTTCGACCCGCGCGAGAAGCCGGCCCAGGCCCTCGTGCGCCAGAAGCACTACCTGCAGTCCTTCGACAAGGCCGACCGCAAGGACGTCTGGCCGTTCCTGGTGGGGCAGGAGCCCGACATCCGCGCCGTCACCGACGCGGTCGGCTTCCACTACACCTACGACGAGGAGACGAAGCAGTACGCCCACGGGGCCGCCATCCTCGTGCTCACGCCCGACGGCCGCGTCTCCCGCTACCTCTACGGCGTCGAGTTCCCCGGCCGCGACCTGCGGCTGGCGCTGGTCGAGGCGGCCGACGGGCGGGTGGGGACCAGCTTCGACCGCTTCCTCCTCACCTGCTACCGCTACGACCCGGTGGCCCGGAAGTACGTCCCCTACGCCATGGGGATGGTGCGGGCGGGCGCCCTCCTCGTGCTCTTCGGCCTGGCCAGCGCGCTCTTCGTCTTCTGGCGTCGCGAGGCCAAGGGAGCCCGCCGATGAACCTGCTCAACGACATCCTGCGCAACCTCCTCTTCCTCCCGCAGCAGGCGTCGGAGTGGGCGCGGCAGCTCGACTACCTCCACTACTTCGTCTTCGTCACCGCCATGCTGGGAGCCTGGAGCACGCTCGCCACCGCGACCGTGTTCGTGTTCCGCTTCCGGCGCAGGCAGGCCGAGCAGTCGACCCCCATCGTCGACCCCAAGCCCATCCACGAGGCGATCTTCATCGGGGTCCCGCTGGTCCTGTTCCTGGCCTACTTCGCCGTCGGCTACCCCCAGTACGTCCGGCTGCAGACGCCGCCCAAGGGCGCCATCGACGTCTACGTGCAGGGCAAGAAGTGGATGTGGAAGTTCGCCTACCCGGACGGCCCCAACGCCACCGACGTGCTGCGGGTCCCGGCCGGCCGGCCGGTCCGCCTGCTGCTCACCTCGCGCGACGTGATCCACTCGTTCTACGTGCCGGCGCTGCGGCTCAAGCAGGACGCGCTGCCCGGTCGCTACACCCAGACCTGGTTCAACGCCGACGCGCCGGGCCGATACCCCATCTTCTGCGCGGAGTACTGCGGCCTCGGCCACTCGGCCATGCTGGGGGAGCTCGTGGTCATGCCCGCCGCGGAGTGGGACGCCTGGGTCGAGCAGCAGCGCCACGCCAGCCAGCCCTACGCGCAGGACGGCCAGCCCATCGACGCGGAGCGGGTGGACCTGCGCGGCAACCTCGTCGAGCAGGGGCGCCGCATCGCGGCGGTGCAGGGCTGCTTCAAGTGCCACAGCGTGGACGGCAGCCAGCACATCGGCCCCACCTGGCTCGACCTCTTCGGCCGCACCGTGAAGCTGGAGGGCGGCAGGTCCCTCGTCGCCGACGAGGCCTACCTGACCCGCTCCATGATGGAGCCGAACGCCGAGGTGGTGGCCGGGTACAAGGCCGTCATGCCCACCTACCAGGGCAAGCTGTCCGGCCCCGACGCCGCCGCCATCACCGAGTTCATCAAGTCCCTGCGGACGGACGCCCCGACCGCCGAGCCGCAGAAGGGTCCCATCTATGTCCCCGTCACCGGCAAGTAGCCCGGCCTACAACACGCCGAACTACCTGAACGCCGAGAAGGGCGTCCGGTCGTGGCTGACCACGCTCGACCACAAGCGCATCGGCGTCATGTACCTCGTGCTCACGCTGACCGGGTTCTTCCTGGGCGGGGTCTTCGCGCTCCTGCTCCGGCTCGAGCTGCTCACCCCCGGTCCGACGATCATGGACGCCATGACGTACAACCGGATGTTCACGCTCCACGGCGTGATCATGATCTTCCTCTTCATGATCCCGGCCATCCCGGGCATCTTCGGCAACTTCTTCATCCCGCTCATGATCGGCGCGCAGGACGTGGCCTTCCCGCGCATCAACCTGCTCTCGGTGTACCTCTACCTGCTCGGCGCGGCCATCGCGGTGTGGGGGATGATCCAGGGCGGCACCGACACCGGCTGGACCTTCTACACGCCCTACAGCACCACCACCGTGACCACGGTGGCGCCGGTGCTGCTCGGCGCCTTCATCCTGGGCATGGGGTCGATCGTCACCGGCCTCAACTTCATCGTCACCGTGCACACCATGCGGGCCCCCGGGATCACCTGGATGCGGCTGCCGCTCTTCGTGTGGGCCATGTACGCCACCAGCGTGATCCAGGTGCTGGCCACGCCGGTGCTGGGCATGACGCTGCTCCTCGTGGCCTTCGAGAAGGTCTTCGGGTTCGGGATCTTCGACCCGGCCCGCGGCGGCGACCCCATCCTCTTCCAGCACCTCTTCTGGTTCTACTCGCACCCCGCCGTCTACATCATGATCCTGCCGGCCATGGGCGTGGTGAGCGAGGTGGTGCAGGCCTTCGCCCGCAAGAACATGTTCGGCTACAAGGCGGTGGCCTTCTCCTCGCTGGGCATCGCCTTCGTGGGCTTCTTCGTCTGGGGGCACCACCTCTTCACCTCCGGGCAGTCCACCTTCGCCTCGGGCGTGTTCGGCGTGCTCTCCATGTTCGTGGGGCTCTTCACCGCCATCAAGGTCTTCAACTGGACGGCCACGCTCTACCAGGGCGCCATCCAGGTCTCGGCGCCCTTCGTCTACTTCATGGGCTTCCTCTACTTCCTGGCCTTCGGCGGCCTCACCGGGATCGCGCTCTCGTCGGTGTCGCTCGACGTGCACTGGCAGGACACCTACTTCGTGGTGGCCCACTTCCACTTCATCATGGTGGGCGGCACCATCATGGCCTTCCTGGCCGGCCTCCACTACTGGTGGCCCAAGATGTTCGGGAAGACCTACTCCGAGCGCTGGGCGCTGGCCGCCGCCACGCTCGTGATCATCGGCTTCAACGCCACCTTCATCCCGCAGTTCCTGCTCGGCAACATGGGCATGCCACGCCGCTACTACTCCTACCCGGAGCAGTTCCAGTCGCTCAACGTGGCCTCCACCGCCGGCGCGTCGCTGCTCGCCTTCGGCTTCTTCCTGATCCTCTTCTACCTGGTGGCCTCGCTGGTACGGGGGAAGGTGGCCGGGCCCAACCCCTGGCTGTCCCGCGGCTACGAGTGGAACACCCCCTCGCCCCCCAGCCTGCAGAACTTCCCGCAGACGCCGGAGTTCGACCGGGGCCCGCACGAGTACCAGGACGGCCCGGCCGTCGCCGAGGTGAAGCATGCACACTGACGCCGCCGTGGCGCCCTCGCGGCTCGCCCACCACTTCCCGGACATGAAGACGCAGGAGCACGCCGCCCGCATGGGGATGTGGCTCTTCCTGTCCACCGAGATCCTGCTCTTCGCGGTGCTCTTCACCGCCTACGCGCTCTACCGCTTCCTCTTCCCGGTGGGGTTCGAGGAGGCGAGCCGGCTGGCCCACGTGGCCATGGGCGCCACCAACACGGTGGTCCTCATCACCTCGTCGCTCACCGTGGCGCTCGCCATCCACTACGCGCGCCACGGGGAGAACCGGAAGGTGGTCGCGCTGCTCGGCGTCACCATCCTCTTCGGTGCGGTCTTCATGGTCCTGAAGGGCTTCGAGTACTGGCACCACTGGGTGGACGGCCAGCTGCCCGGGCGCCTGTACCACTTCGCCGGGCTCTCCGGCCCGGGCGTGTCGATGTACTTCACGCTCTACTTCCTCATGACCGGGCTGCACGGGCTGCACGTGCTCATCGGCATGGCCGTGCTGGCCTGGCTGGCGGCCCGCGCCGCCCGCAACGAGTTCGGCCCCGGCTACAACGTCCCGGTCGAGCTCGGCGGCCTCTACTGGCACCTCGTCGACCTGATCTGGATCTTCCTCTTCCCGCTGCTCTACCTGCTCTAGAGGGCGCCCGTGACCGCCATCCCGCACAGCGAAGCGAAGCACCTCCGGCCGGTCCACTACGTCCTCGTCTGGGCGGCGCTCATGGTGCTCACCGCCGTCACCGTCGCCGTCTGGAAGACCGACTTCTCCTACGGCGCACGGGTGGTGATCGCGCTGGCCGTCGCGCTCGCCAAGGCCGCCCTTGTGGCGGTCTTCTTCATGCACCTCTGGGAGGAGCAGGGCGTGGCGCGGCTCGTGCTCGTGGTGTCGGGCCTGTTCGTGGTGCTGCTCATCGGGCTCACGCTCGCCGACAACGCCACCCGGTTCCCCTACGCGAACCCGCCCTACTCCGAGTCCTGGAAGGACGCGCCCTACCAGCGCGCCGCCCCGCCGCTCCAGGCCGAGCCGCCGTCCATCCGGACCTCGCCCGGCGCCCAGGCCGAGCACCCCGCCGGCCACGCGCCCTGAGGTCAGGCGGCGAGGAGCCGCTCGTAGACCTCCTGGTCCCGCTCCGAGAAGCAGCACAGGACCACCCGCTCCAGCTCCGGGTGGCGGGCGAGCCCGGCGCGCACCTCGGCGAGCGCGATGCGCGTCGCCCGCTCGATCGGGAAGCCGTAGATGCCCGTCGAGATGGCAGGGAACGCGATGGACCGGGCTCCCGCGTCCGACGCGGCGTCGAGGGCGGCGCGGTAGCAGCGGGCGAGGCTCTCGTCCTCCCCCTCGTTCCCCCCGCGCCACACCGGGCCCACCGCGTGGATCACCCATCGCGCCGGGAGTTCGTGTCCCGACGTCCGGCGCACCTCCCCGGTCGGGCAGCCCCCGAGCGCGGCGCACTCCCGCGCCAGTTCCGGTCCGGCCGCGGCGTGGATCGCACCGCACACCCCGCCCCCCGGAGCGAGCGCCTCGTTGGCGGCGTTCACGATGGCATCCACCGGGAGCCGGGTGATGTCGCCGCGCAGGATCTGGATACGCTCCGCCGTCTTCATGATCGCGCAGATCATGCGCCGGAAGACGGGGTCCGGGCCAGCCAACGGGGGGTCCAGACCCGTTCCCGGAGGCGTGGAACCCCACGCAGCGCCTCGGGATAGCGGTCGATCGCTGCGCGAGAATGGATCCAGATCAAGTGGAATCGCAACCGTTGCGCGTCGTCCCCCGATTCGCTCCGGAATTCGGGCGGTGCGCGACTTGCAATCGCCCCGTCCAGTGACGAACGAACGAGTCCTGGTCCTCGACGCCGACACCGCCCAGCGGACGGAGCTGGCCGCGTCCCTGCGCGCCGAGGGACTCGACGTGGTCGAGGCGGCGACCGCCGAGAACGCCATCGAGATCCTGCGGTCGTCGCCGGTCCAGGGCGTCGTCTGCGCGGCCCGCGCCAGCGGCTGGAGCTGCGCCGCGGTCATCTCCCTCGCCCGCGCGGGCGGCTCCGACGCCGCCTTCGTGGTCTCCTGCCGCCGGGAGAACGTCGGCGGGGCCATCGAGGCGCTGAAGAACGGCGCCGAGGCCTACGTGGTCCTCCCCGACGACCCGGTCCGCACCGCCGTGGTGGTGCAGCGGGCGCTCGAGAAGCGCCGGCTCCGGCGCGAGGCGCGCGAGCTCCGCGACCAGGCCCGCGCGCGGCTTCGCTTCGTCGGCACCGCCCCCGAGGCCTCGGCCATCGACGAGATCATCCGGCGCGCCGCTCCCACCAAGGCCACCGTCCTGCTCCAGGGGGAGGCCGGTACCGGCCGCTCCTTCGTGGCCGAGATGATCCACGAGGCCTCGCCGCGCCGCGAGCGCCCCTTCGCCCGGGCCGGCTGCGCCGGCATCTCCGAGCACCTGCTCGAGCTGCGCCTCTTCGGGAGCGACGGCGGCACCCCGGGCGACGGGCAGCGCCGCCGGGAGGGGCTGCTCGAGCGGGCCGACGGGGGCACGCTGTACCTCCACGAGGTCGGCAGCCTCGGCCCCTCGCTCCAGGTGAAGCTCCTGCGGCTCCTCCAGCAGGGGGAGTACGAGCGGGTGGGGGGAGCCCGGACCCTGCGCGCCGACGTCCGCGTGGTGGCCTCCACCCGGCTCGACCTGGCCGAGGAGGTCCGCCAGGGACGCTTCCGCGACGACCTCTACTACCGGCTCAACGTGGTCTCGCTCACCCTGGCGCCCCTGCGCGAGCGCAAGGGCGACATCCCCGCGCTGGCCGCCCACTTCCTCGCCCAGCACTGCCGGGCGCGCGGCCGCACGCTGCGCGGCGTGACTCCGGGGGCGCTCTCGGCGCTCTTCGCCTACGAATGGCCGGGCAACGTCCGCGAGTTGGAGAACGCCATTGCCCAGGCCGCCGACGCCTGCCGCGGCGACATGGTCGGGATCGACGACCTTCCCACCGTGCTCCGCGGGGCCCGGCCCGACGAGGGGGCGGGGAGCGCCCTCATCCCCGGCGCCAGCCTCTTCGAGATCGAGCGAGAGGCCATCCTGCGCACGCTCGACGCGGTGGGGGGCTCGACGGCCCGCGCCGCCGAGGTGCTCGGGGTGTCGGTGCGCAAGATCCAGTACCGGCTGAAGGAATACCGGACCGGGCATCCCACCTCGCGGGTCCGCGCCGGCGAGGCGTAGGCCTTCTTGGGTCCGGGCTCATTCGATGATCCGGATCAATTCGGACGGGCGATCCGGCCCGTAGTCTGCAAGCGCGCCGCCCGTGCGGCGACGGAGGAGCCCGAATGACCCGATCCCGCTGGCGAGCCTTCCTGCCCGTGGCCCTCGCCGCGCTCCTCGCGGCGCCGCTTGCCGCCGCGGGTTCACCGCCGAAGGCCGAGGGGAAGCCCGTCCCCGTGCCTGACCTGCCCGGCGCCGGCCAGGACATCCAGGCCGAGCCGCCCCCGTTCAGCGACGGGATCTTCCCCTGCTCCCAGTGCCACGACAAGGCGAGCGACCCGGCGCCGCGCCAGCTCGCCTTCCACGACGAGATCCAGGCGGGGTTCCACCACGGCGCGCCCGACCGCTGGTGCCTCGAGTGCCACGACAACGCCAGGCGGGACAACCTGCACCTCATCAACGGCAAGCTCGTCCCCTTCACCCGCTCCTACGAGCTCTGCGGCCAGTGCCACGGCGACAAGTACCGGGACTGGAAGGTGGGCGTGCACGGCAAGCGGACCGGGATGTGGAACGGGAAGAAGACCTATTACCTCTGCGTGAACTGCCACAACCCCCACAACCCCCGGTTCAAGGCGCTCAAGCCCGAGCCGCCGCCGATCCCGCCGCAGGAGCAGGGCCGATGAGCGAACGCAAGCCACTCCCCGTCCTGCAGGACGGCCCCTCCCGCCGGGACTTCCTCCGCACCGCCGCCGCCGGCGCGGTCATCGCCGCCGTGTCCGGGTGCAAGCCCGACGCGGTGGTCGAGGAGCTGCAGCGCCGCCACCTGACCGAGCTGTCGAAGGACCGGCTCCAGGAGATGCTCGGCAAGCTCGAGAAGAAGTGGTCCGCGCAGTACGGCAAGGAGGTCACCGTCTCGGCGGCCGGCCCCATGCCCGGGGTGAACTTCGGGTACGGGCTCGACCTGTCCCGCTGCGTGGGCTGCCGCCGCTGCGTCTACGCCTGCGTGAAGGAGAACAACCAGTCGCGCAGGAACCCCCAGATCCAGTGGATCCGGGTGCTGCAGATGGAAAAGGAGCACGGCGTCGCGCTGCAGCACGCCACCCCCTACTACGACCCAGAGAAGGTCCCCGAGCCGGGGCACTTCTACATGCCGGTGCAGTGCCAGCAGTGCCGCAACCCGCCCTGCACCAAGGTCTGCCCGGTCAAGGCCACCTGGAAGGACAAGGACGGCATCGTGGTCATCGACTACGACTGGTGCATCGGCTGCCGCTGCTGCACCGCCGCCTGCCCCTACGGCGCGCGGAAGTTCAACTGGGCCGAGCCCAACCTCCCGGCCGCCGAGATGAACCCCGTCACCCACTACCTGGGCAACCGGCCGCGCCCCATGGGCGTGGTGGAGAAGTGCACCTTCTGCATCCAGCGCACCCGGAACGGGCGCTACCCGGCCTGCGTGGAGATCTGCCCGGTGGGCGCACGCAAGTTCGGCAACCTGCTCGACCCGGAGTCGGAGATCCGCCAGGTGATGGACCGCAAGCGCGTGTTCGTCTTCAAGGAGGAGCTCGCGACCGAGCCGCAGTTCTACTACTTCTACGCGACGTAACGCCCGAGGGAACGGACATGGCAATCGGCGAGTTCTTGCAGGGCGCGGGGCGGCAGGTCGTCACCGGCGGGAAGGCCTACAAGGCCTGGGTCGGGCTGCTCCTCGCGATGATCGCGATCGGGCTCATCGGCTACTCGCGGCAGTGGAACCAGGGGCTGCTCGCCACCAGCATGCGCGACCAGGTGACCTGGGCCTTCTACATCGGCAACTTCACCTTCCTGGTGGGCGTGGCGGCGGCCGCGGTGCTCCTCGTGGTGCCGGCCTACGTCTACCACTGGAAGCCGATCAAGGAGGTGGTGGTGCTCGGCGAGCTGCTCGCCATCAGCGCGCTCATCATGTGCATGATGTTCATCCTGGTGGACATGGGGCGCCCCGACCGCCTCACCCACATCATGCCGGGCCCGGGCAACCCCAACTGGCCGCAGTCCATGCTGTCCTGGGACGCGCTGGTCCTCAACATGTACCTGGTGCTCAACCTGGTGGTGGTGGTCCACATCCTCTACCGGGCCTACCGCGGGCGGGAGTACGCCAAGTGGTTCGTGGTGCCGCTCGTGCTCTTCTCCATCCCGGCGGCGGTCGGGATCCACACCGTCACCGCGTTCCTCTACGCCGGCATGGCCGCGCGCCCCTACTGGAACGCCGGCATCCTGGCCCCCAAGTTCATCGCCTCCGCCTTCTGCTCCGGGCCGGCGGTGATGATCATCCTCTTCCAGATCCTGCGGAAGACCACCGCCATCGAGATCAAGGACGAGGCCATCTGGAAGGTGGCCGAGCTCATGGCCTACGCCATGTTCTTCAACCTGTTCCTGCTCGGGGCCGAGATCTTCAAGGAGTACTACTCCCACACCGAGCACCTGCTCTACACGCAGTACCTCTGGCAGGGCATCGGCGAGCACCGGGCGCTCGTCCCGTACGCGTGGTTCTCCCTCACCTGCTCGGTGTCGGCCTTCCTCATCTTCGTGGTGAAGAAGACCCGGATGAACTGGACGACGCTCAACCTGGGCTGCCTGCTCATCTTCTCGGGCGTCTACATCGAGAAGGGCATGGGGCTCGTCATCCCGGGCATGACGCCGGACACGCTGGGCGAGATCTACGAGTACCGGCCCTCGGCGGTGGAGTGGATGGTGGCCATCGGCGTGTTCGGGCTCGGCGCGCTGGTCTTCACGACCCTCGTCAACGTGGCGGTCCCCATCATGATGGGGACGCTCCGGGCCAAGGGGGCGCCGGTCGGGCCCCAGGGCGCCGGCGCGGCGCACTGACGGGCCGGGCGTCGTGCGATGATGCGCGCCGCATGACGCCGCCAACGCCTCCCGCTCCTTCCCGTCCCCCCGGAGGACGCGTCCGCATCGGGCGCATCTGGGTCGACGCGGTCACCTTCGACGGCGCGCTCGAGCGCGTCGCCACCCTGGTGCGCTCCGGCGCGGGCGGCTCGGTCTTCACGCCGAACGTCGATCACGTGGTCACGGTGGAGGACGACCCGGCGTTTCGCGCGGCCTACGACGAGGCCAGCCTCTCGCTGGCCGACGGGAAGCCGGTCCTCTGGGCGGCGCGGCTCCTCGGGACGCCGGTGCCGGAGAAGGTCTCCGGGTCGGACCTGGTCGAGCCGCTGCTCCGCCTGGCCGGCCGCTCCGGGTGGCGGGTCTTCCTGCTCGGCGGGGCGCCCGGCGTCGCCGAGGCGGCCGCCGCCCGGGCCCGGGCCGAGTTCGGCGTGGACGTGGTGGGCACCGCGAGCCCGTTCCTCCGGCTCGACGGATCGCCGGGCGATCTCGACCAGTCGGCGTCGGAGGTGGTGGCGGCGCGACCCGACCTGCTGCTCGTGGCCATGGGCGCGCCCAAGCAGGAGCTGTGGATCCACCACAACCGGGAGCGCCTCGGCGCCACCGTGGCCGTGGGGGTCGGCGCCTCGCTCGACTTCGTCATCGGCCGCATCCGCCGTGCACCCCGCTGGGTGTCGAACGCCGGCCTGGAATGGCTCTGGCGGCTCGCGCGGGAGCCTCGTCGCCTGGCCCACCGCTACCTCGTGAAGGACCCGAGATTCCTCGGAATCCTGCTCCGCACGGCCCGCACGCCCCGTGCGGAGCGTGTCGCGCCGGCGCCGTGAATCCTTCCGCCGCCCCGGGCGTCCTACCCGGTGAGTGGACGGGTCGGCCTCTCCCTGCTACGAAGGCGCCCGTACCCGAGACATCCAAGGAGATTGCGACCATGAAGAAGCTGCTCGCCGCCGTGCTGCTCTCCCTCCTCGCCGCCCCCGCCGCCTGGGCCGGCCCCGCCGAGACCTTCCAGCAGAAGTGCGCCGCCTGCCACGGCAAGGACGGCAAGGGGCAGAGCGACATGGCGAAGAAGCTGGGCGTGAAGGACCTCACGGTCACCAAGCTCTCCGCCGCGGACATCGAGAAGGTGGTCGCGAACGGCAAGGGCAAGATGACGCCCTGGAAGGGCAAGCTCTCCGACGCCGAGATCAGCGGTGTCGCGAAGTACGTCGCCGGCGGCCTGAAGTAGGCTCCCGCGTCAGCCGTCGGTCCCGGCCCCGGAGACCTCCGGGGCCTGGGTCCGGCGGGCGTCGAGCTCCACCGGCGCGGGCGCCGGGATCTCCTCCGGGCCCGCCGCCGCGAGCTCCCGCATCCTGCGCGCCGCGGGAAGGAACCTCGACTCGAGCGACCCGACGAAGGCGTTGTAGGCCTCGACGGCGGCGCCGAGCCGGCTCCCCACCCGGGCCACGTGGCCCGCCAGGTCGGCCACCCGCTTGTGCAGCTCGCGCCCGCTCTCCGAGATGCGGGCGGCGTTGGCCGCCACCGCCTCCTGCTTCCACCCGTAGGCCACCGCCTTGAGGAGCGAGATGAGCGTGGTGGGGGTGGCGAGGACCACCTGCCGCTCCGCGCCCATCTCGAGGATGCCGGGGTCTTGCTCGAGCGCGGCGGAGAAGAAGGACTCGCCGGGCAGGAAGAGGACAACGAACTCGGGGGTGGCGGGCAGCGCGTCCCAGTAGGCCTTGCGGGAGAGCGACACCACGTGGTCGCGCACCTGGCGGGCGTGGTCGGCGAGCAAGGCGGCTCGCCGCGCGTCGTCGGAGGTCTCCGACGCCTCCAGGTAGGCGGAGAGCGGCGCCTTGGCGTCCACCACCACCGTGCGCCCGCCCGGCAGGTGCACGACGAGGTCCGGGCGCAGCCGGCCCGCCTCCCCGGGGATGGAGTGCTGCTCGGTGAAGTCGCAGTGCTCCGACATGCCGGCGAGCTCCACGACGCGCCGGAGCTGGACCTCGCCCCAGCGCCCGCGGACCTGGGGGGCGCGCAGCGCGCGGACCAGGTTGCCAGCCTCGGCCCGCAGGAGCGCCTGGGCCTCGGCGAGCGAGCGGACCTGCTCCCGCAGCTCGGCGTAGGCGCCCGCCCGGCGCTGCTCGATCTCCCCGACCCGCAGCTCGAACTTGCCGAGCGCCTCGCGGACCGGGACGAGCAGCGCCCCGATGGCCTGCTGGCGCAGCTCGAGGTCTCCCCGGGCCGCCTCCTGCTGCCGTTCCATGGCCTGGCCGGCGAGCTGGAGGAAGGAGGTGCTGGCCGAGCGCAGGGCGTCGGCGGAGAGGGACCGGAAGGCGTCGCCGAGCCGCCGCTCGGCGTCCTGGAGGAGGCGACGCTCCTCGAGGGCGGCCCGCTGCTGCTCCTCGAGCCGGGCGGCGAGCGCCGCGCGCGCCGCGGTCTCGGCCCGCAGCCGGCCCGTCGAGAGCGCCCAGGCCACGGCGCCGCCCAGCAGGAACCCCAGGACCAGGGCGACGGCGAGGCTCGTCGGGTCGGCGATCAAGGGAAGGGCCTCCTCCGGACCGTGCCGGGGAGGCCCTTCCTATCACCCGGGTCGGACAGGCGCGCCGGCGACCCGGGCCCCCTTCCAGGTACCCGTCAGTGCGCCCCGCGGGACAGGAGCACGGCCGGGACGGTGCGGAAGCAGATCTGGATGTCCTGCCAGAGCGACCAGGTGTCGATGTACTCGAGGTCGAGCTTCATCCACTGGTCGAAGCTGATGTTGGACCGGCCGCTCACCTGCCAGGTGCAGGTGATGCCGGGCTTCACCGACAGGCGACGGCGCTGCCAGCGCTGGTACTGGCGCACCTCGGACGGCACCGGCGGGCGCGGGCCGACGATGCTCATCTCGCCGGCGAGGACGTTGAGGAACTGCGGCAGCTCGTCGAGCGAGGTCCGGCGGATGAAACGGCCCACCCGGGTCACGCGCGGGTCGTTCCGCATCTTGAAGACCGGCCCCGAGGCCTCGTTCAGCGCGCGCAGCGACTCGAGGCGGGCCTCGGCGTCCACGTGCATGCTCCGGAACTTCAGCATCTTGAAGTGGCGGCCGTTCTTCCCGACCCGGGTCTGGCGGAAGAAGACCGGGCCGGGCGAGTCGAGGCGGACGGCGATGGCCGTGCCGAGGAGGAGCGGCGAGAGCAGGAGGAGCGCGGCCGCGCTCGACACGACGTCGAAGGCCCGCTTGAAGAACAGGGCCACCTCGTCGGTGGGGGCGCTCGCGAAGGAGAGCATGGGCAGCCCGTCCATCTCGCCCATGGAGACCCGCGCGCCGCCCATGTCGAAGAGGTCGAGGCAGACCCGCGCGTTGGCGCCCTGCTCCTGGCAGAGACGAAAGGCGCCCTCGACGTGGGAGAGCCGCTCGCGCGGGACCGCGAAGATCACCTCGTCGATGACGTTGTCGTCGAGGATCTGGCCCAGCTGGGCGAGCGTCCCGAGCACGAGCTCCGGGCGGGGATTGCCCGCGCCCTGCCCGTCGAGCACGTGGCCGGCGAACTGGTAGCCCCACTCCGGATGCTCCTCGACGGTCTTCACCACGTCGCGGGCGAGGTCGCCCGAGCCGACCACCGCGAAGACGCGGGAGTTGTAGCCCCGGCTGCGGGCCGAGCGCGCCACCGAGCGGAGGACGAGCCGGCTCGCGGCGAGCGAGGCGAAGACCACGACGAAATAGATGCCGAAGAAGAGCCGGGAGACGTCCTCGTGGAGGCGGAGCAGGAACACCGCCGCGATGTGCGTGAGCGCCACGGCGGCGAGCGCCCTGCCAATGCGTCCGATCTCGGGCCACGCGGAGCGCGTGCGGAAGCTGTCGTGCACGCGGAAGAACCAGGCCGCGGCGATCCACAGGAGCAAGGTCGAGAGCAGGAACGGCAGGTAGTCCGAAAGCGGCACGATCGGGCCGCGCCGGTGCACGGGGATTGCGTTTCGCATCCAGTACGCGGCCGGCACGAGCGCCACCACGTACAGCATGTCGAGCAAACGAACGGTACCTTCGATCACGCGATTCTTCATGACTTGGCCAGCCCCCCGACCAGTGTGGACAGGGTAGGTAGCGCGACCGGACGCGAAAAGAATGTCCCGCGTCGCGTGTACGCGGGGGTAGGGACAACGGGGGAGGCGTCGGAGAAGTGGACGGGTCCACTCCGGGAATCCGGCCGGGCGCCGGATCGGCAGTCACTACAAGTGAATTGCGTCGGGTGAAGAGGGGACGGTCGAGGGGTCAGAACTGCTCGCGGTCCCGGAAGGTCAGCGACACGTAGGTGGTCCACTGCCGGAACGCGCCCGGTCCGAGCGTGGGTCCCTGGATCTGGGCCTGCGTGAAGGCCCCGGCGCCGAACGTCAGGAACTTCCCGATGGCCCAGCCGATGGAGGCTCCCGTGGTCCCGTACGACTCCGGAGCCCGGACCGAGTACGGCACCCAGGCCGCGGTCGCGTAGGCACCCACGAAGAGGTCCGTGGTGGCGTACCAGTCGAGGCCGATGGTCCCGGTGATGCGCTGGTACGAGATTCGCGCGTAGGTGTCGACGTAGGGGGCCAGCGACGCGTCCAGGACGAAGCGGAGCTGACGGGCCTCGTCGGTGAAGTAGCGCAGGCGGGCGGAGGCGACCGGCAGCAGGTGCCCGACGGTCAGGAAGGTGATGGAATTGGTGTTGCTCGCGCCCAGGCCGGCCGCGAACGTGGTCTCGAGCTGCGGCGTCCAGACCTGGGTCCACCCCTCCTGGATCGAGGCCAGCAGGATGTAGAAGTCGCCGGTGAGGATCGAGTCCACCACGCTGCCCGTGGTTGTGAGCGTGGCCGTGGGCGAGGCCTTCCAGGACCAGGCCGCGTCGCCGAGCGGGCCCCACGTCCGCGGTTGCGCCCCGCCGACCTGTCCGGCTGCGCCGACACCGCCGACGTCCTGCCATCCGGCGGAGAAGGTGAGCTTCGAGCGCGGCGACAGCGTCGTCGTCGCCCGGAGCGTCGCCAGGATCGACACGTAGGGATAGGTGTCGAAGGTGCGCACCGGGTCGAGCGTGGCGGGAGGCGGCCCCGAACCGCCGGGTGTGGTCGCGGGCTGGATCTGCGAGTTCTCCCCGAACACGCCCGAAGCGCTCGCCGCGAGATCCCAGGTCGGCGAGGCGGCCCAATCGGCCCTCAGGTACGTGGAGCTGAGGACGGCAAGGGACGGGCCGGTGGTGTTGATGGGAAGGGTGAGGCGCGCCGCATAGCCGGCCGCGAACTGGAGGGTGGGCAACTTCAGCGCCACGGCGCCCCCCGGGGTCAGCTCCACGTCGGTGCCCCAGACGGTCGTGCCCGGATCCGTCCCGGACAGAGTCCGGGCCCGGAGGAGCGCCCCGACGCCGAGGTCCAGGGTCACGCCACCCGGCTCCTTCTGCGGGGCGGTCGCGTAGGTCTGCATGGGGATGCCGGACTCGGGCGGCTCGACGAATCGTGCCGCCGGGTCGGCCCCGGCCGCCGCCGCCTCCGTCGGGCCATCGGTGGGCGCCGGCGAGGAGGCGGGAGCGTCGGCGGCACTCTGCGCCGTGGCCACGGCGATCAGCGCGGCTGCGAACGTCGAGAGCAAGGCTACTCGACGACGACGACGTCCCCGGACTGGAGCCGGAACGTGGCGGCGCGACCTTCGAGCTGGGTGAGGGAGGCGAACGTGAACCGGATGCGGACCGCGCCGGTGCCGTCCGGCCGCTGCCGGATCACCATGATCCGGTCGCGATTGGCGTACGGCGTCATCCCCGCGGCGGAGGCGAGCGCCTGGAGAACCCCGGAACCGGGCTCGAGCGCGTAGCTCCCCGGCTTCACGACCTCGCCCAAGACCGAGACCTGGAGCGGTCGCGCGTCGTCGAGGGTCACCGTGACCACCGGGTTCACGATGTAATCCTTGAGGCCGGCCTGGATGCGGCTCGCGAGCACGGTCGGCGTGGCGCCGGCCGCGGGCACGTCGCTCACGAACGGAAGCGAGACCTTGCCGTCGGGCCGGACCTTGGTCTTCGTGTTGATCGAGTCCTGGTTCCAGACGCGGATGGTGATCACGTCCCCGACCTGGAGGAGGTAGTCGTGCGCGCTCTGCGGAGGCGACGCCGGGTAGCTGTCCACCCAGACGTATTCACCGGTGGTCTTGCAGCCCGCGGTCGAGGCCAGCAGGGCGAGGGCGGCGAGGAGCGCCGCGGCAGGTCGTCGGATCATGTCTTCCCCTCCGGCCCGGCCATCCCCGCGCCGCGGTCACCGGGCACGATCGCCTGCCGTGAAGCCTCGCTCCATACCATGAACCGGCGGCAGGGGCCCCCACCCGGCGTCATCGCTTGTCCTCCCGCGGCGTCCGGACCCACGTGCCGCGCGCCGTCGAGCCGCCGCGCAGGGCGATGACGGCGCGCCAGGCGAGGTAGGCCGGCGCCCAGGCCAGGGCGGCCAGGCCGGAGAGCCCCGTTCCGGAGACGGCGATGCCGCGGAGGACGTAGCCGAAGAGGAGGAGGTCGCACCCGATCCATGCGAGCAGGGCCACGGGTGGCGATCCGCTCCACCCCCAGAGCGCCAGGCTGGCCGCGGTGCCGACGAGCGCGAGGCCGACCAGCCGCGACAGCGGGGGGACGAGCAGGTCGAGGGCCAGGTCCGTCCGGATCGGGTCGCGCCGGTGGACCCCGGCGACGAGGAGGGGAAGGCCCCGGGTCCGGGCCAGGTCCCGCCGGCCGTGCTCCCAGCGCCGCCGCTGCGGCCGGCTGGCCTGCTCCCCGGCGGCCATGACGCCCAGCACCGAGGCCTCCTCCACGTACCGGACCCGGTGTCCGGCCTCGCCCAGCTGGATCCCGTACTCCACGTCCTCGACGACGGAGTGCGCGCCGTGGGGGACCTCCCGGAGCAGGTCGGTCGAGAAGCACATCCCGTTCCCGCGCAGGCCGCAGGACAGGCCCAGTCGCTCCCGGGCCTGCGAGCGGACGTCGTGGAAGAGGGCGAGCGCGATGGCCATGAGGCGCGTCCGCCAGGAATCGCCCGGATTGCGCACGCCGTAGCGTGCCTGGAGCGCCGAAGCCCCGGACTGGAGGCGCGCCGAGAAGGCGCGGAGCAGGTTCGGGGAGACGACGGAATCCGCGTCGACCACCACGATCGCGTCCGCTTCCCCCTCGGCGAGGAGCAGGCCGAACCCGTGCTCGAGCGCGAATCCCTTCCCGCGCCGGACGGGGTCGATCCGCTCGATCACGCGGGCGCCCGCCTCGCGGGCCCGGGCGGCGGTGGCGTCGGAGCAGTTGTCGGCGACGACCACCACCCGTCGAAGCGCGGCCGGGTAGTCGACCGCCCGCAGGCTCTCCACGGTCCCGGCGATGCCGGCCTCCTCGTCGTGCGCCGGTACGACGAGGTCGAACCGGAGTGCCGGAGGGGGAGGGACGACGTCGCGAGCGCGCGCGGAGAAGACCGCCAGGAACGCCAGGTAACCGCTTGCGACGAGGAGCGGGACGGACGCGAGCAGGAGGAGGAGGTCGAGTGCGCCCATGACGGCCTACGGGACGGCGCGCAGCGCCGGAGACGCCGCCGGCACGCGCCGGCTGCGCCGTCTCGCCGGAACCCAGGCGCCGGTGAAGACCGCCAGCTTCCCGGCCACGGCGAGCGCCGGGGCGACCAGGAAGACGCTGTGCCAGGATACGATGGCCATGTCGCCGTACGCCTGGACCAGGAACACCACGGCCACCACGACGACCGAGAGGCAGGCGGCGCGCATCCGGGGATCGGCGGTGGACCGGTAGGCGCGTGCCGCGAGATAGACCCCCACGGTGAGGAACCAGAGCAGCGCGGTGAACCCGAGCACCCCGCCGAAGGCCAGCAGCCCGAGGACGCTGTTGTGCGGGATGAACCGCCACTGCGGGAAGATGTGGGAGAGATCGTCACCACGCGTGTACTGGACGTACTCGCGGCCGAATCCCATCCCGAAGAGCGGGTGATCCTGCAGGTTCTTGATGAGATTGTAGTTCTCGACGTCGCGCTCCTCGGTGGAGCGGTCCGACTTCGAGTCCACCAGCGACCGCACCTTGGCGGCCGGGGCGAAGACCCGCGAGCCCGAGTTCCACCCCACCGCCAGGTAGAGGACCAGGATCGGGGACGCCAGCACGGCCGCGCGCTGGAAGGCGCGCTTCACCCGCGTCCGGGGTGAGAGGAAATACACGAAGAGCAGCCCCGCGGCGAGCTCCACCCAGACCAGCCGCCGGTTGTTGGCCACCATCCCGGCCACCAGGACCGGCGAGAGGAGCAGGAGCCGCCGAAGTTCGAGGCGGCCGGGCCGTTCCCAGGCGAGCGCGAGGAGGATGCACGTCGCCGTGGCGAAGAGCATGGAGTCGGCATGGGAGGTCGCCGTCGGCAAGGACTCCCGGGGGAGGTCCACCGTGGCCCGGACCCAGACCGCCATGAGCGACTTGAAGAGGGCGGCGAGGACCACCACCCGGCCGAGCGCGGGAAGGTCGACGGGCCCACGGATCGCCGCCAGGAGGAGCAGCACCATGAGCAGGAGCACGCCCGGGACGTGCACCTGCCAGAGCACCTGCCCGAAGTCCCCTCCCTGGGCGAGCCCGCTCGCCACCAGCGCGGCGAGGGCGCCGAGCGACAGGAACACCGCGCCGACGAGCGGACGCGGCGAAGGCAGCGCGCCGCGCGTGTCGATCCGGTCTCCCGTCATCCGTCTCCAGAGCGCCACGCCGCCCAGGATCGCGGCGAGGACGTCCACGCCGGCGAAGCGCAGCGCCGGGATCGGCAACGTGACGTTCAGGTTGGCGTCGAGCAGGTGGCCGAGAAGGGACCACGGGGAGGCCCAGTGCCCCGACGAGTCGCCGGGCGCCTCGGCCACCAGCATGAGGAACGTCAGGACGAGGACGCTGCGGTGGAGCGGTGCGGCGACGAGCCACCAGAGGACCAGGGCCAGCAGGGTCGGCGCCACGGCCACGACGGGCGAGCTCGTGGTGGCGAGGAGCCCGATCGTCGCCAGCGCGACGACCGCCGACGCGAGGAGCGGCCCGATCGCCCGGCGCAGGCCCGCCACGGTGGACTTTCCCGACGGGACGAGCGTCCGCGCCAGGAAGGCCCCGAGGACGATGCCGCAGAGCACGCTGCCGGAGAGGACCACGAGCACCCGCGGGCGGGCGGGCTCCACCGGTTGCTCGGCCGGGACCACGATCATGTAGCGGTAGCCGAACGCGGCCCGGACGACGTCGAGCTCGATCCGGGCGCTCTCGATCCGGCGCAGGAGGCGCTCGTGGCGCAGGGCCACGATGGAGAGCCGGCCGCGCGCCGCCACCAGCCCCGGCGGCGCCGCCCGCCGGTCGGGCGAGGGCCGCGGGGCGACCGGGGAGCCCGCGGCGCCCTCGACCGGATCCGCCACCTCCCGCCGGCGCCTCGCGGTCGCGCTCG
>JBBIOL010000029.1:0-36510 GCA_037443385.1 Anaeromyxobacteraceae bacterium | reverse complement strand
GGGCTAGGTCCGGCCCAGCCCGGCGAGGAACCGCTCCACCGCCGGGAAGAAGACCTCCGGGTTCTCGCAGAACGGCCAGTGCCCCGCGCCGGGGACCGCGAGCACCTCCCCGCGCGGGAGCCCGGACAGCCACTCCTGCTCCACCTCGGGCGGCCCGCGGTCGGTCTCTCCCCACACGAGCAGCACCGGCACGTCCACGCGCGGCAGGAGCGGCCGCCAGTCCCAGTCGCCGAGCGACGGGTAGACCCGCTCCAGCCAGTCGGGGATCCACTTCTCCGGGAACTCGTTGGGGAGGTCGCAGGCGTCGAGGGGGACGAGGTCCACGTTCTCCCGGCGGGCCACCTGCTGGGGGAGGAGGTAGTGGCGCATCCACTCCCGGGCGTAGGCGCGCGGGTCGGTGCGGTGGACCTTCCCGGCCCGCAGCGCGCCGAGCCGCGTGGAGCCGGGCGGTCGGATCATCTCGCCCAGGGTGGGGAGCTCGGAGTCGTGCCAGGGCAGCCGGCGGGGCGCGAACGCCCCCACGAGCAGGAGCCCGGCCACGGCGTCGGGGTGGGCGATGGCGTGGAGCAGCGCCACCGCCGAGCAGTAGGAGTGCCCCACCACCACCGGCCGGTCGAGGCCCAGGTGCACGCGGATCGCCTCGAGGTCGGAGACGTCGAAGCCCACGCCGAGCCGGCTCCGGTCCTCGACGTGGGAGGAGAGCCCGCGCCCGCGGAGGTCGTAGGACACGACCCGGCGCCCCCGCGCGAGCGGTCCGAGCGGCCCCGCCACCCAGGATCCGTTCGGGACGAGGAGCGCCGGCCCCTCCGATCCACGCACCGCGTAGTGGAGCCGGACGCCCGGCTCGACCTCGAGAAGCCCCTGCCTCAAGTTTTCGCCGTCCTCCCGTCCGCAGGGGAGGGTAACCCGTCCGCATCCCGTCGGCACGGCTGCGTGGGGGTAACCTCCGGGTTTCCTTGACAGGATGGGGGACCGGATCGTATAGAACCGCCCTTCCGGAGGCTTACGCCCCGCTGCGCGTCCGTGCGCCGGGGAGGAACCCAGGGGCATTCCGAGGCTTTTTTCGAGAAGGAGCGGCTCGATGTACGCGGTGATCCAGACCGGTGGCAAGCAGTACCGCGTCTCCAAGGGGGACAAGCTCCGCGTGGAGCTCCTCGAGGGAGACGTCGGCAAGAAGCTCTCGTTCGAGGCGCTGCTCGTCGGCGGCGAGGGCGAGGCCAAGGTGGGCAAGCCCACGGTCGCCGGCGCGGCCGTCGAGGGCGAGATCGTGGCCCAGGGCCGTCACGCCAAGGTGGTCCACTTCCGCAAGAAGAAGGAGGGCTGGACCAAGAAGCGCGGCCACCGCCAGCCCTACACCGAGGTCGTCATCACCGAGGTCCGCGGCTAGTCCGCCCCGCCCGGCCGGCAGCCGGGCGGTCCGCACGGTTCGAAGGAAAGGAAGCAAGCCATGGCACACAAGAAGGGGCAGGGCTCCAGCCGCAACGGCCGCGACTCCGCCGGTCAGCGACGCGGCGTGAAGGTCTACGGCTCGGAGAGCGTCGTGGCCGGGAACATCCTGGTCCGGCAGGTCGGCACCCTCTTCCACCCCGGCCAGAACGTCGGGATGGGCAAGGACTACACGCTCTTCGCCAAGGCCGACGGCACCGTCAAGTACACGAAGACCCGCGGCGACCGCCGCGTGGTCACGGTCGTCCCCAAGGCCTGATCCCCGGCCCGGTCTCGACGTCGCGAGCGCCGCGGAGCCATCCGGCCCGCGGCGTTCGTCGTCTGGAGGTCCCGTGAAGTTCGTCGACGAGGTCCGGATCAAGGTCAAGGCCGGCGACGGCGGCGACGGCGCCGTGGCCTGGCGGCGCGAGAAGTTCATCCCGCGGGGTGGCCCGGCCGGCGGCGACGGCGGCTGGGGCGGGGACGTGGTCCTGGTGGTCGACCCGCAGCTCGCCACCCTGCTCGACTACCGCTACGTGCGCGAGCACCGCGCCCGGAACGGGGAGCACGGCCGCGGCTCGGACCAGAACGGCCTCTCCCAGCCGGCGCTCGAGCTGCGGCTGCCCCCCGGCACCATCGTGAAGGACGCCGCCACCGGCGAGGTCCTCGCCGACATGGGCCCCGCCTGCCCGCGCTTCGTGGTGGCCCGGGGCGGGCACGGCGGCCTCGGCAACATGAACTTCGCCACCTCCACCAACCAGGCGCCGCGCTTCGCCAAGCCCGGCACCAAGGGGGAGGAGCGGGAGCTGCTCCTCGAGCTCAAGCTGCTCGCCGACGTGGGCATCGTCGGCTATCCCAACGCCGGCAAGTCCACGCTCATCAGCCGCATCTCCCGGGCCCGTCCCAAGATCGCCGACTACCCCTTCACCACGCTCACGCCCAACCTGGGCGTGGTCGGCTGGCGCGGCAAGAGCTTCGTGGTGGCCGACGTCCCCGGCCTCATCGAGGGCGCGCACGCCGGCGCCGGCCTGGGCCACCAGTTCCTCCGCCACCTGGAGCGCACGCGGGTGCTCGTGCACCTCGTGGACCCGGTGGCCCCGGGGGAGGGGCGGGGGCCGCGCGCCGACCTCGACGCCATCGACCGCGAGCTGGCGCTCTACTCGCCGGAGCTGGCGAGGAAGCCGCAGGTCATCGCGGTGACCAAGATGGACGTGCCCGAGGCGAAGGCCCGGCTCGCCGAGCTCCAGAAGTCCTTCGCCCGCCGCAAGCGGAAGCCCGTCATCCTGGCCATCTCGGCGGTCACCGGCGAGGGGATCGACGCGCTGCTCGACGCGGTGGCGAGGGCGCTGCGCGGGGAGGGCCCCGGCGAGGAGCGGCTCGCGCGGAAGAAGGTGGGCAAGCCCCGGAGCCAGGCGCCGCGGTGAGCGACTTCCTCCTCCCGGAGCGCAAGGCGCGCATCGACGAGGTGGTGGCGGGACGGTCCCGGACCCTGACCGTCGTGATGGAGGCGTTCTGCGACCCGCAGAACGTGAACGCCGTGCTGCGCACCTGCGACGCCTTCGGCGTGCAGGACGTCCACGTGGTCGAGGGTCCCATGAAGGGCTGGGACCGCAACAAGAAGATCTCGCAGAACGCCGACAAGTGGCTCGACGTCACCCGCTGGAGCTCCACCCGGGCCTGCCTCGAGTCGCTGCGGGCGCGCGGCTTCGCCATCCTCGTCACCTGGCTCGGCGAGGGGTCGGTGGGGCTCCGGGACCTCGACTTCTCCGGGCCGGTGGCGCTCGTCTTCGGCAACGAGAGCCGGGGCGTCTCCGACGACGCGCTCGCGCTCGCCGACGCCCGCTTCGCCATCCCCATGCGCGGGTTCTCCCAGTCGCTCAACGTGTCGGTGGCCACCGCGGTGACCCTCTTCCACGCCATCGGGCGCCGGGAGGCCGTGCGGGGCCGCCACGGCGACCTCTCCGAGGCCGAGGCCGCGTCCCTGCGCGAGCGCTTCTACGTGCTCGCGGTGAAGCAGCGCTCCCGCATCGCCAAGGCCGAGGCGGTCGCCGACCGCCGCGCGCGCCACCGGCGCTGATCCGGCGTCGCCGCGGGGCGCCCCTCCCGTCGATCCCCGGAGCCGCCGGGGGGCCGCGACGCCCCCGCGGATTCCCCTTCCCGTCCCATGTCAGCCATGATAATAAGAATCGTTCTCAACATCCAAGAGGGCCCGGACCGACATGAACCGACTCCCCGCCGCAATCCTCCTGCTCACCCTCGCCCTCCCGGCCCTCGCCGAGGAGGCCCCGCCGCCGAACCCCGGGGCACCTGCCCCGGCCGGCGCGGCCGCCGCGCCCACCGGTCCGGCCGCGTCCGGTGCCGACGACCGCCCCGCCACCCAGGCCGAGGTGAAGGCCCTCGCCGAGGAGGTGCGCCGCCTCAAGCTCGAGCTCTCCGTCCCGGAGGCGG
The DNA here is from genome assembly GCA_037443385.1 of Anaeromyxobacteraceae bacterium. Classification (GTDB taxonomy): domain Bacteria; phylum Myxococcota; class Myxococcia; order Myxococcales; family Anaeromyxobacteraceae; genus CAIOAK01. The sequence goes on along the minus strand of JBBIOL010000029.1, from coordinate 32,637 downwards.
TGACCTTCGGCTCCTACGCCGGGATGGGCGCCGGCGCCTCCCGCGTCCACTACCAGCCGAAGGGGCTCTCCATCGGCGGCTACGGCGAGTTCGTCTACTCGAACTACACCGACGACCGGGCCGACCTCGCCGAGATCCTGCGCCTCGTCCTCTACGTCGGCTACCGCTTCAACGACCGGATCGTCTTCAACTCCGAGATCGAGTTCGAGCACGGGGCGAAGGAGATCGGCATCGAGCTCGCCTACTTCGACTTCAAGCTGCTCGACGCGCTCCAGCTCCGGGTGGGAAACGTGCTCGTGCCGGTGGGGTTCCTGAACGAGAACCACGAGCCCATCTTCTTCTTCGGGGTCTACCGGCCGCTCGTCGACCGCTTCGTGGTCCCCACCACCTGGAACCAGAACGGGGTGGGCGTCTACGCCGACCTCGGCCCGCTGCGCTACAAGGCCTACCTGCTCACCGGGCTCGACGTCTTCAGCGGCGACGTGACCGCCGCCACCTGGATCCGCGGCGCGCGCACCGGGGCCTTCGGGCCGGCCCGGACCTGGGCCGGGGTGGTGAGCCTCGCCGCCGACGTCGGGCCGGCCACCTTCGGCGGCAGCTTCTACGGGGGCAACGCCGGCCAGGGGTACCAGGACCTGCTCGGCCAGACCCTCTCCCCCACCGTCCTGCTCGGGGAGGTGCACGCGCTCGTGGCCTGGAGGGGCCTCAGCGCGCGCGCCCTCCTCGCCTTCGGCTCGATGTCCCAGGCCGGGGACGTCTCGGCGGCGCTGGGCAAGGCGCCCGACCAGTACGTGGGCAGTCGCGCCTGGGGCGGCTACGTCGAGGCCGGCTACGACGTCCTCACCCTGGTCGGCTCCTCCATGTCGCTCTCGCCCTTCCTCCGCTTCGAGGCGCTGAATCCCCAGGCGGCCGTGGAGGGGCTGGGCGTCCTGAACCCCGCCTTCGACCAGCGCGTCCTCACCGCCGGCATCGACTTCAAGCCCATCCCGCAGGTGGTGGTGAAGGCCGACTGGCAGCAGGTCACCAACATGGCCTCCCAGAACCTGCAGCAGTGGGACCTGGGCCTGGGCTTCGTCTACTAGGACTGAACGTGAATCGCGCTCCCGTAGCCCCCGCCCGCCCGGCCCCGTGCCCCGTCGCGATCGCGCTCCTCGTCCTGGCCCTCGGGCTGCCGGCCGCGGGACGGGGCGACGCTCCCCCGGCCGACCCGGGCCCGCCGGGCCTGCTGCGCGCCGCCTTCCCGGAGGCCGAGCGCTTCGAGGCCGCCGACCTGCTCCTCTCCGACGAGATGGCCCGCCGGCTGGAGGAGCTCTCCCGGGCCCGGATCCCGGAGCGGATGGTGACCTTCTACACGGCCCGGAAGGGGCCGGCGGTGGCGGGCTACGCGGCGATCCAGTCCCACGTGGTGCGCACCAAGCGGGAGACGCTGCTCGTCGCCTTCGAGCCGGACGGCCGCATCCGGAGGGTGGTGGTGGTGTCGTTCCTGGAGCCGCCCGAGTACCGGCCCCCGGAGCGGTGGCTCGCCCAGCTCTCCGGAAAGGGGCCCGACGACCGGCTCGCGGTGGGCGACGACCTCGCCCCCATCACCGGCTCCACGCTGTCGGCGCGCGGCGTGGCGGAGCAGTCGCGGTGGCTGCTCCAGGCGCTCCTCCTCGCGCGCCAGGGGAGGAAGCTCCCGTGAGGTTCCTGGTCCAGCCCAGCCCGGTGGTCCTCGACCGGGCCCGCCCGCCGGTGCGGGCCTTCCTGGCCTTCTCCACGCTCCTCCTCGTCGCCTGGGTGGCCTCCCGGGCCGCGCACGGCGCGCTCGACCCCGCCGGGCTGGCCCGGATCCTCGAGGCGTCGCCCGGCGAGCGCCTCGGGCCGGTGGCCCTCTGGGAGGACGTGCACCAGGGGGCCTTCCTCTACGGCTTCCTGCTGCTCGGGGTCGGTTGCCTGCTCGTCGTCTGCCCGGTCCCGCCCCGCGCGCGCAGCGGACTCGTCGCCGTCGCCACCGCGGGCGCGCTCGTCGACCTGCTCGCGCCCTTCCTCCCGCTCGCCTGGCCGTCCGTGCCGGGGTGGGCGGCGCTCCGCATCACTGGCTTCCTCGTCGCCACGCTGGCGCTCCTCGCCGCGCTGGGGCTGGCCTTCGCCACGTTCGGGCGGGAGCCGAGGCGCACCGATGGTTGACCCTCGCGTGGCCCGGTTCACGCTGCCGCTCGCCGCCTTCTCGGCCATGACGCTCCTCGTGCTCGCGACCGGCGCGGTGCTCTTCGCGCGCAAGATCGGCTTGGAGCCCGAGCGGGTCCGGGACTTCTACCTGGGCTCGGAGGCGGCCTTCACCCAGCCGCGCTCGCTCGCCGGGCTGCTCGAGGTGGCGGTGCCGCACCTGCTCGCCATCCCGGTCACCGTCTTCGTGACCCTCCACCTCGTGGCCTTCCTGGGCGTCGCCCGCCGCCGCACCTTCGCGGTGCTCGCCGGGATCACCTGGGCGTGCGTGGCGGCGGCCGTGGGCTCCGGGTTCGCCATCCGCTTCGCCTGGCCCGGGCTCGCGCCGCTCAAGGTCCTGGCGTTCGTGGGTCTCGAGGCCACGCTCGTCTCCTGGCTCCTCCTCGTGGTGGCGGCGATCCTCCCGAGCCACGAGCCCCGGGAGGGCGACCTCACGGGGTCGGCGCCCGCTCCACGCGGAGCCTCCCGCTGAGCGCGGGGGACGCGAGCACCGCGTTCCCCGCCGTCAGCACCACCGCCGCCGCGCCGGCCCGCCCGGCGAGCGCGATCCCGTCCTCGCCCCCCAGCACGAAGACCGCCTTGTCCAGGATCTCCGCCTCGACCGCGGTGGGGGCGAGCACGCTCACCTGCCGGCTCGCCGTGGCCGGGCGGCAGGTGCGCGGGTCGAGGACGTGGTGCAGGCGCCGGCCGTCCACCACGAAGTACCGCTCCGAGTCGCCGCTCGTGGAGAAGGCCGCGTCGGACACCTCGAGCCAGGCGAAGGTCTCGCCCGGGCGGCCGCGCGGGTCGCGGATGCCCACCCGCCACGGCCGGCCGCCGCGCCGCCCGGCGGCGTAGAGGTCGCCACCCGCCTGCACGGTGAAGTCCCCGAGCCCGCGGGATCGGAGGAGCGCCACCGCTCGGTCCACCCCCCAGCCCTTGGCGAGCCCGCCCAGCCCCACCTGCATGCCGGGGCGCCGGAGCGTCGCCGTGCAGGGGGCGTCCGATCCGGGCGGGCCGGGCGGGTCGATCGAGAGGTCCCGCCAGGCGACGAGCGGGCAGGCCCGGGCCACCTCGGCGTCGGTGGGCACCCGGGGCGGCTCGCCGTCGCCGAATCGCCAGACGCCCCGGAGCGCGGCCCAGGTCGGATCGAACAGGCCCCCCGTCCGCTCCGCGCCGTCCCGCCCGGCGCGCAGGACCTGGCAGAGATCCCCGGGGAGCGGGACGGGTCGCCCGCTCCCGGCGGCGGCGTTGAGCGTCGAGAGGGGGGAGTCCGGGCGCCACTCGTTCATCACCGCGTCGACGCGCGCGAAGACCGCGAAGGCGGCCTCGACCGCCTCCTGCACCCGGGGGCTCGGCGCGGAGGCCACCGTGATGGTCACCACCGTGGACATGGCCGGGCGCGTCTCCACGTAGGTGGCCGCGCCATCGTCCGGAGCCGCGTGGACCGGCGCCGGAGCGGGAGCCGTGGCGCAGGCCGCGAGGACGGGGGCGAGGACCGACGCGAGGGCGGAGACGAGGGTGGGGATCGGGCGCGGCACCGCCGATTTCCTAGGGACGACGCCCGGGGCGCGCAGTACCATCGCGCCGTCCATGGGCGAGCTCACCCACCTGGAGCACGCGGTGCTGAACGCGCTGCTCGACGGCGATCACCCGGTCCTGGAGGCGCTGCGCGACCAGCTCCCCGGGCTCGAGGTGGTGCGCCGCGTCGCCACGCCGGGCTCCTTCTCCACCCTGCTGCGCCCGGCGCGCTCGGCCCCCCGCGCCCCGCTCGTCTCGCCGCGGGTGGTCCTCGACGACGTGCACGCCGACGTCCCCGGGCTGACGGGTGGGGCGGGGTTCGCGCTCTTCGTCGAGGGCGGCTGGCTCTCCCGCCTGGAGGGCGCGACCTTCGGCGGGGAGACCTGGCCCGACGACCTGGCGGGGTTCACGCTCCACCTCGACGACCCGGAGCGCGACCTGTCGGAGCTCGACCCGGCGCCGGGGTAGCGCGCGGCGCCGCCGGCATCCGCCTACCCGTGCGAGGGCCCGACCCGGGTGAGGAAGATCGGGCTGTGTCGCTTGTCGCCGTAGAGCGGCCGGTAGCGGTCCACGTTGTACATGGACGCCACGTCCACCTTTCGGGGCCCGAGCGCCGGGTCGGGGATGGGCACGAGCTCGTAGCAGCCGTTCACGATGGCGCTCATCTTGCCGTGGTCGCCGTCGAGCAGCGCGTCGAGCGCCATGGTCCCGAAGGTGGAGGCGACGAGCTTGTCCATGAAGTCCGGGTCGCCCGAGCGCAGGTCGTAGGTGAGGTCGGAGACGATGGTCTCCTCCCCGGTTCGGTTCTGGATCTCGTCGGCGAAGACCTCGGCCACGCTGGCCTTCTTGCGCCGCCCGAGCGCGTCGGCCCGGCCGAACTCCTGGACCTCGTAGCCCTTCCAGGTGGCGCCCTCGGAGAGGATCACGAGCACGTAGTTGGACGGGTTCCCGCGCTTCTCGGTGATGAGCAGGTCGATGAGCTTCTCGAGGTCGACCGGGTACTCGGGGATGACGCAGCGGTTGGAGGTGACGTGGGCCGTGTAGAGCGCGGTGAACCCGGCGTCGCGCCCGAAGACCCGGAAGATGCCCACCCGCTCGTGCGAGCCGATGGTGGTCCGCTGGCGGTCGATGGCGGCGGTGGCCCGGGTGATGGCGGTGGAGAAGCCGATGCAGTACTCGGTTCCCTGGACGTCGTTGTCCATGGTCTTCGGGATGCCCATCACCTTCACGCCGTGCCGGTCGAGCTGGGCCGCCGACTTCAAGGTGCCGTCGCCGCCGATGCAGACGAGCGCGTCGAGCCCGAGCCGCTCGATGTTCTCGAGCACCGGCACGGTGAGGTCGTAGGTGAGGCCGCCCTTGCCGCGGGAGACGGGCAGGCTGCGGCCCACGAGGTGGGGCGGCAGCACCTTCACCTTGGTGGGGCCCACCCGGCTCGAGTGCAGGAAGGTGCCGCCGGTCCGGTCGATGGTGCGCGTGTTCTCCCGGTTCAGCTCGAGGACGTAACGGGCCTTGCTGGCCGGGTCGTCGAGGTTCACGTGGGTGAGCCCCTCGAACCCCTTGCGGATGCCCACCACCTCGAGTCCGTTCTCCCAGCCCCGGTACACCACGCTCTTGATGACCGAATTGAGGCCGGGGACGTCGCCGCCGCCGGTGAGGATGCCGATCCGCCGTCGAGCCATCCGGGAAGTCTAGCCGCCGGCGCCGCTTGGCGGTAACGATCTTCCCGGAGAACGCCCCGGTCCGGGGGATCCCATGAGCCTGCTCCCCACCGCCGCCGCCCTGCTGTTCGCCGCTGTGCCGGCGGCGCCGGACTGCCCCGACTGCGGCCTGCGCGAGCTGCGCCTCGAGTCCCGCGCCCTCGGCGAGCCGCGCCTCGTCCGCATCCGGCTTCCGGAGGGCTACGCGCGCGGAGCCGGCCGCTACCCGGTGGTCTACGTCCTCGACGGGGACGACCACCTCGACCACACCGCGGCCACCGCGGCCTTCCTGGCCCGCCAGGGTGCCATGCCACCCTGCATCGTGGTGGCGGTGCGCAACGTGGACCGGGCCCGGGACTTCACGCCCACCCGGGCCGCCGCCGCCGGCGCGTACCCCACCGCGGGCGGCGCCGCGCGCTTCCTCGCCTTCCTCTCCGGAGAGCTCGTGCCGGCGGTGGACCAGGGCTTCCGCACCGCTCCCTTCCGGATCCTCTCCGGCCACTCGCTGGGCGGGCTCCTCGCGCTCCACGCGCTCGCCACCGCCCCGGAGACCTTCCAGGCCTACCTGGCGGCGAGCCCCAGCGCCGCCTGGGACGACGGACTGGTGGTGAAGGAGCTCGCCGCCCGGCTGCGGGCGCCGGGCCGGCTCGACCGCTCCCTCTTCGTCTCGCTCGGCGACGAGGCCGGCATGGTCCCGGGTTGGGAGGCGCTGCTCGCCGTCCTGGGCTCGGCCCGGACGCCGGGCTTCCGCTGGGACGCGGCCCGCTGGCCGGGCGATCCCCACGGCCTGGTCCCGCTCGCCACCACCATGCAGGGGCTCCGCTTCGTCTTCGACGGGTTCCTCCCCCCGCGCGACCCCGCCACCGGGCGGATCCGCGCCACGCCCGGGGAGCTCGAGGCCCACTACCGCGCGCTCTCGCTGCGCCTGGGCCTGGAGGTTCCGCCGCCGGACGCGGCGATGGACGAGCTCGCCGAGGAGCTGGAGGCGGCGGGCCGGGTCGCCGACGCGGTCGCCGCCTACGAGCGGGCCGTGGAGCTCGCCGAGGCTTCCGGCTCGCCGCTCCTCCCCGAGTTCCGCCGCCACCTGCGGGCGGCCCAGCGCAAGGTGTCCGCGCCTGGCGCGTCGCCCGGCCTGGGTCGCTGAGCCCCGACCGGACGCCCGCCGCCGCGGGCCCGGATCCTCGATGGATCCGGTCCACTTGGGTGGCGATTCGAACGTTTACAGCGTTGCGGCCGGGGCGCATCCTGGACAGCGGGAGGACACACCATGCTCGCACGCACGCGCGCCATCGCGCTCGCCACGCTCGTCGCACTCGTCTCCGGCTGCGGAGGCTCCGACACCTCCGGGCCGCTCACGCCAGCCCGCAACCTCGTCGGTACCTGGAAGACGAACATCTCCCCCACGGTCTTCTTCGACACCGAGTGGTGCGGATCCACGCTCGCGCTCGCCGCGTCGCAGACCTGGGCGGTGACCTGGATCATCACCCCCGGCGTCGACGAGAACACCGTGAACGTCGAGATGCGGTTCGCGGCCTCGAACTCGCGGGTCATCGCCGGGTGCCCGGACACCGGCGTGGTCCCCGAGGTCTCGCCCATGTTCTTCACCGCCAACGTCAGCTCCTCGGCGCTCACGCTGAAGAAAGGGAGCGACGTGGCCGGCCAGTTCACCTTCACCACCGACATCCTCCAGGGCAACTTCGACTACACCTGGTGCGCGATCTACTGCCAGCGCGAGTACACGACGAACCGGACGATGATCCTCCTCCGGCAGTGACCGGGCCGGCCGTGCGGCCGGGGCAGGGGGCGGGCGCGCGGGGCGCCGCCGCCGCACCGACGAGGGGGAGCAGCTCCTCACCGCCGGCACCTGCGCCGGGTTCCCGGCGGGCACCACGAACGGCCACCAGGTGGTGAACCGGGGCGACCGCCCCGCCCGCTACCTCGAGGTGAGCAACCTCGATCCGCGCGACGCGGCCGGCTATCCCGACGACGACCTGGCCTACCGCCGGGGCCCGGACGGACCGGTCTTCACGCACCGGGACGGGCGCCCGTACGAGGGCCGTCGGGGCGTCCGGTCCCCACGCACGCGTCCCAGAAGGCGGCCAGGTCCGGGGCCAGCGGCGCCTCCAGCTCCACCCGCTCCCCGGTCTCCGGGTGGGGGAGCGCGAGCCGCCAGGCGTGGAGCGCCTGGCGCGGCAGGCGCAGCAGGGCGTGGTCGGCCGCGCTCAGTTCGCGGCGCGTGAAGCGGTCGAAGATCATCTCGTCCGGCCCGTAGATCTTGTCGCCGACGAGGTGCATACCGGCGTGGTGCAGGTGGGCCCGGATCTGGTGCTGCCGGCCGGTGCGGGGGTGGCAGGAGAGGAGCGTCACCGGCGCCCCGTCCCCGGCGCGCCGGCGCCCCAGCACCACGAACCCGGTCCGGGACGGCAACCCGCCCGGGGTGACGTGCATGCGCACCTTCACCCCGCTCGCGCCGGTGAGGGCGAGCGGCGCCTCCACCTCGAACGCGTCCTCCGCCGGGGAGCCGAGGACGAGCGCCAGGTAGGCCTTCTCGACCCTCCCGCCGGCGAAGGCGGCCTTGAGCGCCCTCGTGTACCGCGGGGCGCACCCGCAGGCGAGGAGCCCCGAGGTCTCCCGGTCGAGCCGGTGGGCCGGGTCGACCTTGCGGGCCGGGAACGCCGCCCTGGCGAGCGCGGTGAAGGTGTGCGCGGCGTAGCGGGCGGTGGGGTGGACGGGGAGCCCGGCCGGCTTGTCCACCACGAGCAGCCGGGCGTCGTCGAAGACCACCCCGAAGGCCATGGGGGTGTCGGGCTCCGGCTCGGCCTCCTTGAGCAGCGCGAAGCGCATCCCGGCGGTGACCCGCGTGGCGGGCTTGAGCCGGCCGGGGCCGTCGTGCTCCACCCGGGTCTCGATGAGCCGCTGGATCCGCTCGCGGGAGAGGCGGCGGATCTTCTCCTGCAGGTAGCGGTCGAGACGCCACCCGGCGTAGTTCGGCTCGACCGTGAAGGGGACCCGGACCACCGGCATGGCGGCGCACCATACCGCCCCCGGGAGGGGCGGGGAAGTGCCCGTCATCGCGGGCTTTCCCCGGTCGGCCTGACCCGCCCTCTCTTTTCAGCCGGTCGTCGTTGACCTCCGGGAGCGCGACGCATACAACGGGTTCCCGGCGTGAGGCGCGTCGCGGTCATCATCCCCGCACGGTTCGGGGCAAGTCGCCTCCCCGGGAAACCCCTCGCCGACATCCACGGAAGGCCGCTCGTCGCGCGGGTCGTGGAGCGTGCGCGGAGGGCGAACGGGGTGGACGTGGTCATGGTCGCGACCGACGACGAGCGCATCGCCCGGGCCGCGCGCGACGCCGGGGCCGACGCCGTCCTCACCGGTCCGGCCGAGACCGGCACCGACCGCGTCGCCATGGCGGCGCGGTCCATGGTCCCGCGCCCCACCGTGGTGGTGAACCTCCAGGGGGACGAGCCGCTCATCGAGCCGGCCGCCGTGGAGGCGCTGGTCCACGCCATGGACGAGGGCACCGAGATGGCCACGCTGGCGCGGCCCCTCGACGAGGGCGAGTGGTGCCGGCCGGAGGTGGTGAAGGTGGTCGTGGACCGGGCCGGCCACGCCCTCTACTTCTCGCGCGCCTGCGTGCCGGCGCGGCCCGACGGGCAGCCCTCGCCGCTGGCCCGCGCCCACGTCGGCGTGTACGCCTTCACGGCGGCCTTCCTGGAGCGCTTCGCCGCGCTGGAGCCGGGGCGGCTCGAGCGGGAGGAGCGGCTCGAGCAGTTGCGCGCCCTCGAGCACGGCTTCCGAATCCGCGTGGTCGACACGCGCTACAGCGGTTTCGGGGTGGACACCCAGCAGGATCTGGAGAGGGCCCGGGCGCTCGTCGGCGCCGGGCGCTAGAGGGGAAAGGGGACAGGCATGGTTCGGGGCAAGAAGACCAAGTTCGTGTTCGTGACCGGAGGCGTGGTGAGCTCGCTCGGCAAGGGGCTGGCGGCCTCGTCGATGGGCGCGCTGCTCGAGAACCGCGGCCTGGAGGTCACCCACCTCAAGCTCGACCCGTACATCAACGTCGACCCGGGCACGATGAGCCCGTTCCAGCACGGCGAGGTGTACGTCACCGACGACGGCGCCGAGACCGACCTCGACCTGGGCCACTACGAGCGCTTCACCGGCGCCAAGATGACGAAGCGCAACAACTACACCACCGGCCGCATCTACCAGTCGGTCATCAACAAGGAGCGGCGCGGCGAGTACCTGGGGAAGACCGTGCAGGTCATCCCGCACATCACCGACGAGATCAAGGCGGTCATCCGCGAGGCCGCCGACGGCGCCGACATCGTCATCGTGGAGGTGGGCGGCACGGTGGGCGACATCGAGTCGCTCCCCTTCCTCGAGGCCATCCGCCAGATGAAGTACGACGTGGGCAGCGAGAACGTGGTCTACGTGCACCTCACGCTGGTCCCCTACATCGCCGCCGCCGGCGAGCTCAAGACCAAGCCCACCCAGCACTCGGTGAAGGAGCTGCGCGAGATCGGCATCCAGCCCGACGTGCTGCTCACCCGCAGCGACCGCGAGATCTCCCGGGAGATGAAGGACAAGATCGCGCTCTTCTGCAACGTGGACCCCTCGGCGGTCTTCACCGCCCGTGACGTGTCCTCCATCTATGAGGTGCCGCTGGCGCTGCACCGCGAGGGGCTCGACGACAAGCTGGCCGAGCTGCTCAACATCTGGAGCCGGGCCCCGCGGCTGGAGCGCTGGGAGACCATCGTCGAGAAGGTCACCCGTCCCCGGCTCGGCGACGTCCGCATCGGCGTGGTGGGCAAGTACGTCGAGCTGGTGGAGAGCTACAAGAGCCTGAACGAGGCGCTGGTCCACGGCGGCATCGCCAACGACTGCAAGGTCCGGCTCGAGTTCATCGACGCCCAGAAGCTGGAGGACGGCGACCTCTCCTCGCTCGACCGGGTGGACGGCATCCTGGTCCCGGGCGGCTTCGGCATCCGCGGCACCGAGGGCAAGATCCTGGCGGTGCGCCACGCCCGCGAGCGCAAGGTGCCCTTCTTCGGCATCTGCCTCGGCCTGCAGATGGCCACCATCGAGTTCGGCCGCAACGTGCTCGGGCTCGCCGGCGCCAACTCGCTCGAGTTCGACGAGGCCACCCCGCACCCGGTGGTGACCCTCATGGAGGCCCAGCGCGGCGTGGCCGACAAGGGCGGCACCATGCGGCTCGGCAGCTACGCCTGCCGGCTGGAGAAGGGCACCAAGGCCCGCGAGCTCTACGGCCAGGAGCTGGTCCAGGAGCGCCACCGCCACCGCTTCGAGTTCAACGACGCCTACCGCGAGAAGTACGAGTCGGGCGGCATGGTGGTCTCGGGGACCAACCCCGAGCTGGGGCTGGTCGAGATGATCGAGCTGCCCCACCACCCCCACTTCGTCGGCTGCCAGTTCCACCCCGAGTTCAAGTCGAAGCCCTTCAAGCCCCACCCGCTCTTCGCCGGCTTCGTCCGGGCGTCCATGGCGAACCGCGACGCCCGCGCCCGGGAGGGCGGCGCCGAGGTCACCAAGCTGCCGGTGGGCAAGGGCGCCTGACCGCCCGCGGGGCCGCACGGCCCCGCCGGCGCAGCGGAGGTTCCATGGAGAAGGTCCTGGCCCGCATCGGCGGGCACGAGGTCGGCGACGATCGCCCGCTGCTCCTCATCGCCGGCCCCTGCGTCATCGAGTCCGAGGCGCAGGCGCTCTCCCACGCCCACCGGGTGAAGGCGCTGGCGGTCCGCCACGGCCTGCCGGTGGTCTTCAAGGCCAGCTTCGACAAGGCCAACCGCTCGTCGGGCCGGAGCTTCCGTGGCGTGGGCCTCGAGGCCGGGCTGCGGGTCTTCGAGCGGGTGAAGGCCGAGACCGGGCTCCCCACGCTCACCGACGTGCACGAGTCCTGGCAGGCCGAGCCGGTGGGGAAGGTGGTGGACGTGCTCCAGGTCCCGGCCTTCCTCTGCCGCCAGACCGACCTCGTCGTGGCCTGCGCCCGGCACGGACGCTCGGTGAACGTGAAGAAGGGTCAGTTCGTGGCTCCCCGCGACATGCGCCACGCGGTGGCCAAGTGCCGGGAGGCGGGCGCCGCGAACGTGCTCCTCACCGAGCGCGGGGCCAGCTTCGGCTACGGCAACCTGGTGGTGGACATGCGCGGGCTGGTCCTCATGCGCGAGCTGGGGGTGCCGGTCTGCCTCGACGCCACCCACTCGGTCCAGCTCCCCGGTGCGGGCGGCGACGTGACCGGCGGGGAGCGCCAGTTCGTGGCCCCGCTGGCCCGCGCCGCCGCCGCGGTGGGCATCGACGCGCTCTTCGCCGAGATCCACGAGGACCCGGCCACGGCCCGCTCCGACGGCCCCAACTCGCTCGACTTCGACATGGCCGACCGGCTGCTCGCCGACCTGGTCCGCATCCGCCGCGCCCTGGGGCAGAGGTGACCTGGGACCCCGACCTGCTCGCCCGGGCCGCGCGCGTCCGGCTCGTGCTCCTCGACGTCGACGGCGTGCTCACCGACGGCCGCATTTGGTTCGGGCCGGAGGGGGAGGCGCTCAAGGCCTTCGACGTCCGCGACGGCCACGGGATCGTCCGGCTCCGCGACCACGTCGACTTCGGCGTGATCTCCGGGCGGCCCGGCAAGGTCACCCGCCGGCGGCTCGAGGAGCTGGGCTTCAAGCACCTCGTCTTCTCCCAGCGGGACAAGCTCGACGGGTACGCCACGCTCTCCCACCTCGGCATCCCCGACGCCGAGGTGGCCTACATGGGCGACGACGTGAACGACGTCCCGCTGCTCCGCCGGGTGGGGCTTCCGGGCGCGCCCGCCGATGCCTATCCCGAGGTGCTCGAGGCGGTGCGCTTCGTCTCCCGCTACGCCGGCGGCCGCGGCGCGGTGCGGGAGCTCTGCGAGCTCATCCGCGCGGCGAAGGGGCTCGCCGGGCCGTGAGCCAGGTTCCCTGGGCCAAGCGGGCGCGGCGCACGCTCCGCGTGTGGGCCATCCGCGCGGGCCTGTGGATGGGCGGGGTGATCCCCTTCCGCCTGGCCTGGGCGCTGGGCGGGCTCCTGGGCCAGGTCGCCTGGTGGCTGGGCCGGCGCGACCGGGAGCTCGCGCTCGCGCACCTGGCGCTCGCCCTGCCGGAGCGCTCCGAGGCCGAGCGGCGGGCCATCGCCCACGCCTCCTTCCTGCACTTCGGACACGGGGCCGCCGAGGTGGCGCAGATGGCCCGCATCGACCCCCGGCTCGCGTCCTACGTCACGTTCGCCGGCGACGGCGAGCGGCTGCTCCAGGAGGCGTCCCGGGCCGGCAAGGGCTTCATCTTCGTCACCGGCCACCTGGGGAGCTGGGAGCTGCTCGCCCGCCGCATCGTGCGGGCCGGCTGCCCGGCCATGGTCATCGCCGCCCGCAGCTGGGACCGGCGCCTCGACGACCTCGTGGCCGGGTTCCGGATGGGGGGCGACGTGCCCACGCTCTTCCGGGAGGATCCCGGCGGCGGACGCGTGCTGCTCCGGGCGCTCCGGGAGGGGAAGGCCCTCGGGATCCTCATCGACCAGGACACGAAGGTGCAGAGCGTCTTCGTGCCCTTCTTCGGCCGCCCCGCCTCCACGCCGCGCGCCGCCGCCGACCTGGCGCTCCGCTTCGGCTGCCCGGTCTTCGTGGGCTGGTCGCACCGACGCGGTCCGCGGCCCGGGGACGGCTACGTCCTCGAGGTGGAACCGGTGGTGTACGACCCGGCCCCCGCCGACAAGGACGCCGAGGCCGTCCGGATCACCGCCCACTGCACCGCGCGGATGGAGCAGGCCATCCGCGCGGCACCCGCGGAATGGGTCTGGATGCACCGGCGATGGAAGACCAAGCCGCCGGAATCTATCTAGTTTTTCCAACCACGCAAGGTTGGTGCCGAAAGCGCTTGTGACCCTCCCGGTCCCGAGGATATCGTCGATTTTAGCAAGGGTTGTGCCACTTGATCGACGAGGGCCACATCGCCAGCAGGTCGGGCCAGTCGCGACCGGGATTCCCGGTGCTGGCTTGTGCTGCGTCAATTGCCGTCCTGGCCGGGTGCGACACGGGCGCACCGTCCGCGCACCCCCCGCCGCCCGGCGTCCGCCTGGAAGGCGTGCAGTTCCGCGCCTGGCGCGAGGGCGCCCTCTCGGCCTCCGGCACGGCCGCCCGCGCCACCTACCGGAAGGACACCGGCGCGGTGGTGGCCGAGGACGCACGCGTCACCATCCCGCGTCCGGGCACCCCCGACATCCTGGTCTCGGCGCCGCGGGTCGAGGGGACGCCGGGCTCCAGGGCCTGGACCGCCCGCGGGGGGGTGGTCCTCACCCGGGGTGACGCGACCGCCCGCACCCCGTCGGCGCGGTGGTCCGGGGAGGACGGCCAGGTCCGGGGCGACGAGCCGGTGGTCGTCACCGGCCCCGGCTACCGGCTCGAGGGCCCCTCCTTCACCGCCGATCCCGGCACCGGCGACGTCGAGATCCGCGACGGGGTGCGGCTCGTGGCCGGCGGGGAGGCCCGATGACCGCGCTCGCCCTGGCGCTCGTGCTCGCGGCGACCCCCGCCGCGCCACCGGTCACGGTGACGGCCGAGGAGGTCCAGTACCTCTACAAGGAGGGCAAGGTCGTCTTCACCGGCAAGCCGCTCGTCACGCTCGTCCGCGAGGACGCCCGGCTCACCTGCCGGAAGCTCGTGGCCGAGAACGACGGCGAGGGGAAGATCCGCCGGGCCACCTGCACCGGCGACGTGAAGCTCACCCGGGGGAACCGCACCATCACCTGCGAGACGGCCACCTACGAGGAGCGCGACGCGCGCGTCACCTGCACCGGCAACCCGGTCCTCCGGGACGGCGAGAGCGTCATGCGCGGCGAGGTGCTCGCCTACGACCTCGCCGCCGACCGGGCCACGCTCACCGGCGCGCAGGGGACCATCGTCCCGCCCCCCGGCGCCGAGGTCGCGCCGCGCCGGAAGAAGGAGCCCGCGCCGTGAGCGCGCCCGCCCTCGAGGCCACCGGCCTCGTGAAGAGCTACCGCGGCCGCCGGGTCGTGGACGGCGTCTCCTTCCGCGTCGCGCCCGGCGAGGTGGTGGGGCTGCTCGGCCCGAACGGCGCAGGCAAGACCACGAGCTTCAACATGGTGGTGGGGCTGGTCCGCCCCGACGCCGGGACGGTGCGCCTGGGCGACCAGGACCTCACGCGCCTGCCCATGCACCTGCGCGCCCGGCGCGGCGTCGGCTACCTGCCCCAGGAGGCCTCCATCTTCCGCAAGCTCACGGTGCGGCAGAACTTCACCGCGGTCCTGGAGGCGCTCGGGGTGGGACGGGAGGCCCGCGAGCGGCGGGCCGGCGAGCTCCTCGAGGAGTTCCACCTCGGGAAGGTGGCCGACAGCCTGGGAGAGCAGCTCTCGGGTGGCGAGCGCCGCCGCGCCGAGGTGGCCCGCAGCCTGCTCAACGACCCGCGCCACGTGCTGCTCGACGAGCCCTTCGCCGGCGTGGACCCCATCGCGGTGGGCGAGCTGCAGCGGCTCATCGGGGCGCTCCGCAGCCGGGGCATCGGCGTGCTGCTCACCGACCACGCCGTCCGCGAGGCGCTCGGCATCTGCGATCGCGCCTACATCCTCTCCTCCGGGTCGATCCTCGAGGAGGGCACGCCGGCCCACATCGCCGGGAGCGCCCGCGCCCGCGCGGTCTACCTGGGCGAGAAGTTCCGGCTCGACGAGGAGCGCCGTCCCGAGGTCCACCCATGAGCCTCGAGCTGAAGCAGCACCTCAAGATGACGCAGCAGCTGGTGATGACCCCCCAGCTGCAGCAGGCCATCAAGCTCCTGCAGCTCTCCCGGCTGGAGCTCGTGGACCTCATCCGCACCGAGATCAACGAGAACCCGCTCCTCGACGAGGCCCCGGAGGAGGAGGAGCGCGCGGAGGGGGCGAGCCCCGCCGAGGCCAGCCTGGAACGGCTCGACCCGCCCGCCAAGGAGCCGGAGAAGGCCGAGGAGGTGAAGGGCGAGGAGGGGTCGAACGAGATCGACTGGGACCAGTACCTCGACCACTACCAGATGCAGGGGCACACCGCCCCGTCCAACAAGAACCTGGGGGACGAGGACCTCCCGGGCTACGAGGCCAGCCTCACGCGCCGGGGCGACCTGGGCGACCACCTCGTCTGGCAGATGCGCCTCTCCGCCTTCACGCCGGAGGAGGAGCGGGTGGCCATGCTCATCATCGGCAACCTCGACCCCGACGGCTACTTCCGCATGCCGGCGGTGGACGGGGAGGCCGAGGACGACGCGGTCCGGGACCCGCTCGTGCGCGTGGCCTTCGAGGCCGGCGTCGGCATCGAGTTCGCCGAGCAGGTGCTCCGCAAGGTGCAGGCCCTCGACCCGCCCGGGGTGGCGGCCCGCGACCTGCGCGAGTGCCTGCTGAACCAGGCCCGCACCTTGAACGCCGACCTGCCCGAGGTGGTCGCGATCATCGAGCGCCACCTCAAGCACCTCGAGTCGAAGAACTACGGGGCCATCTCCCGCGACCTCAAGATCCCCGTCGAGCAGGTCGTGCGGGCCGTGAAGGTGATCGCCGCCTTCGAGCCCAAGCCGGGTCGCGCCTACACCAGCGAGGAGGCGCAGTACATCACCCCGGACGTCCACGTGCAGAAGGTGGGCGATCGCTACGTCGTGATCCTGAACGACGACGGGCTCTCCAAGCTGCGCATCTCCGGCATGTACCGGGCCGCGCTCAAGAACGGCAGCGCCGGCGCCGCCAAGGAGTACATCCAGGACAAGCTGCGCAGCGCGGTGTGGCTCATCCGCTCCATCCACCAGCGCCAGCGCACCATCTACAAGGTCACCGAGTCGATCGTGAAGTTCCAGCGGGACTTCTTCGACAAGGGCATCGCCCACCTGAAGCCCCTCATCCTCCGCGACGTGGCCGAGGACATCGGCATGCACGAGTCCACCGTCTCGCGCGTCACCACCAACAAGTACGTGCACACGCCGCAGGGGATCTACGAGCTCAAGTACTTCTTCAACTCGGCCATCGCCCGCACCGGCGGCGACGAGATCGCGAGCGAGGCGGTGAAGAACCACATCCAGCAGATCGTGGCCGCCGAGGACCCGAAGCATCCCCACTCCGACCAGAAGATCGTCGAGCTCCTGAAGGGGCAGAACATCGAGATCGCGCGCCGGACCGTGGCCAAGTACCGGGAAGTGCTTGGCATTCTTCCCAGCTCGAAGCGGAAGAAGTTCTTCTGATCTGCTATTATGGCGATGGAACGCGTGACGCCTCGAGCGACATGCAGTTCGTCGGCCGCGGATGCGCCGGATTCCCCCGCGGGGACCCGGGAGCGCCGCGGCCGATTCATCTCCGCATCCCGCGCCGCACCCAGGAGGACACGATGCAGGTGAACATCACGTTCCGTCACCTCGAGCCCACCGAGGCCCTGAAGGACCACGTGAAGGACAAGGTCGCCCACATCCAGCGCTACATCGACCGGCCCACCGAGGCCCACGCCGTGCTCCACCTGGAGAACCTCTCGCACCACGCCGAGATCACCATGAAGGCCGGCCCGTTCTCGGTGCGCGGCCGAGGCAGGTCGGAGGACATGTACGCCTCGATCGACGCCGCCGCAGAGAAGATCGAGCGGCAGCTGAAGAAGCACAAGGAGCGGGTCCGCAACCACAAGGCCACCCTCATCCCCAAGGACTGGACGCCGGTCGACGTCCGCCACGAGATCCTCGACGAGGCCCGGGACACGCCCAGCACGCGGGTGGTCTCCACCTCGCGCTTCCAGGCGAAGCCCATGTCCCTCGACGAGGCCATCGTGCAGATGGACCTCCTGAACAGCCGCTTCTACGTGTTCCAGGACGCCCAGACCCGGGCCATCAACGTGGTCTACCGGCGCGACGACGGGAAGCTGGGCGTCATCGACGCCCGGCCGTCGTAGGCCCTTCCGCCGGCCGCCGGCCCGGAACCGTTGAATCGGGCGGGCGGCCGTGCTAGCCGGTGATCGGTGCACATCGCCGACATCCTCCGCCCCGACTGCGTCGTCGCCGAGATCTCCGGATCGAGCGTGGCCTCGGTGCTCTCCGAGCTGGCCCGGCCGGCCGCCGCCGCCACCGGCCTCGACGCCGCCGTGCTCACCGCGGCGCTGGCCGCACGCGAGCGGCTGGGCTCCACCGGGGTGGGGGAGGGGGTCGCCGTCCCGCACTGCAAGGTGCCCGGACTCGCCGCCCTGTCCTGCGCGCTCGGCCGCAGCCGGGACGGGGTCGACTTCCGCGCCCTCGACGGCAAGCCCACCCGGATCTTCGTGGCCCTCTTCGCCCCCGAGCGGGCCGGGGCCGAGCACCTGCAGGCGCTCGCGCGCGTGAGCCGGCTCCTCAAGCGCCCCGAGTTCCGCAAGGCGCTGCTCGACGCGCCCGACGCGGCGGCCATGTACCGCCTGCTCGTGGACGAGGACGGCCGGCTCTAGCGGGGATCAACCCCGCGTGCCCCGGACGGCGATCGCCCGCGCGGACAGCCTGAAGGCCGCGGCGGGCCGTCCGAGCAGCTCCCGGCAGCCCTCCCGCAGCTCGGCCTGCCGCCCGGGGTCCTGCCGGAGGAGCCACTCGCCCGCCGGCCCGATCCCGAAGACGAACGGTTCCCAGTAGTCGTCGAAGTCCCGGTAGGTAGCCTCCACCTCGATGTGACCCAGGTGGACGTGGCGCAGCCCGGACTCCTCCCAGAGCCGGAGCAGCGAGGCGTCGGTCCGGAACGGCAGCCGCGCGTCGTCCGGAGCCTGCGGGTCGAGCCGGAGCGCGGCCCGCCAGAAGGTGCCGACGAGCGGGAAGCCGTCGTGGGCCCAGGTGCAGGCGGCCACGGTGCCCCCGGTGCGGACGACCCGGAGCGACTCCGCCATGGCCCGGGGCGCGTCACCGACGAAGGAGAGGACGAGCTGGGACACGACGGCCTGGAAGGTGGCGTCGGGGAACGGGAGGGCCTCGGCCCCGGCCTGGCGAACGTCCGCGCCGGGCACGCGCGCCCGGCAGGCGGCCGCGAAGGGGGCCGAGGGCTCCACCCCCGAGACCGCCGCCCCGCCGATCCGGTCGGCCAGCGCGGAGGTCAACGCGCCGGGGCCGCAGCCCACCTCCAGCACCGGGCCGCGGTCGATCCCGGCGAAGTCGAGGAAGCGCGGGGCCAGCGTGCGGGAGTACCTTCCGACGAACCGGTCGTAGTGCTCTCCAGGGACGGCGAAGCTCACGCGCGCGGATATGTCCGCGCCTCCCGCCCGGGGCAAGCGCGCCCGCGCCCCCCCGGCCGGGGATGGCCCCCTCCGGGCCAGCCCGCCGTTCCAGGACCCCTCCGCCCGGCTTCGCGGTACGGATCGTCGGGGAGGTCGACCATGTACCGACAGCCGCCGGAAGTGGAGAGCGACCCGGGCCGCTCCGGGCTCCTCGAGACCCTCGCCGCCCGCTTCGAGGCAGAGGACGCCGAGCGCTCCGCCTGGCTGGACGCGCGCATCCACGCGCTCGAGGGGCGGGGCCGCTCCCCCTGCTCCGGCTGCGGCCTGAAGAGCGGGCACCACCCGCGCTGCCCGCTCCGGGACCGGGACGACGACGCGGGCTGAGCCGCGTTCCGGTCAGTGCGCGACGCCGTGGGCGATGCGGTCGGTCCGCAGCCCGCCCGGGCCCCAGGAGAAGAGCGCGTTCCAGGCCCGGCCCTTCACCCGGTCCACCGGGACCGGACCGAAGACCCGGCTGTCGGCGCTGTGGTCGCGGTGGTCGCCGACCAGGAAGACCGTTCCCGGCGGGACCAGCGTGGGCGGGACGTCGCCGCACTCCACGCCGGGGGTGCAGTAGGTCCGGTAGCGGTGGCCGTCGAGCTGCTCCTCGGCGGCGGTGCAGCGCTCGGTGCGCCAGGGGCCGCCCTCGATCCGGTTCTCGTAGCTGCAGGGCCCCTCGACGGGGCGCCGGGGAACGGCCTTCCCGTTCAGCCACAGCGCGCCGTCCCGCACCTCGACGGTGTCGCCGCCCACCCCCACCACCCGCTTGATGAGGTCGTCGTTGCGGGGGTTGCCCGGGGGCGCGAGCAGCACCACGATGTCGCCGCGCCGGGGCGAGGACCACGTCAGCTGTGCACGCTCGGTGAACGGGAGCCGGAAGCCGTAGGCCCACTTCTCGACCACCACGTAGTCCCCGATCTGCAGGGTGGGGATCATGGAGCCGGACGGGATGTAGACGGCCTCGTAGAGCAGCGTCCGGAAGGCCAGGACCGCGAGGATGGTGACGACCCAGCCCTGGATCTCGCGCTTGAGCTTCGTTCTTTCCACGACGTCGGACGGCCCCTTCCCTCACTCCGTCCGCATGGCCTCGACCGGGTCGAGGCGGCTCGCGCGGATGGCGGGGTAGATGCCGAACACGACGCCCGCCCCCGATGCGGAGAGCAGGGAGAGTAGCACCGCCCAGGCCGGGACGCTCGCCGGAATGGCCCACACCTCCCGGGCCAGGACCGCGCCCCCGCCGCCGAGCAGCACGCCGAGGAGCCCGCCCAGGAGCGACAGGGTGACGGCCTCGATGACGAACTGGGAGAGGATGCGCCGCCGGCGCGCGCCCAGCGCCATGCGCACGCCGATCTCGCGGGTGCGCTCGGCCACCGACACCAGCATGATGTTCATGACGCCGATGCCGCCCACCACCAGCGCGAGCAGGGTGACCGCGAAGGTGGCGGCGGCCACCACGCCGGCGAACTGGTTGAAGGTCCCGGTGAGGGTCTCGTTGCTGTAGATCTCGAAGTCGTTCTCCTGGATCCCGCGCAGGCCGCGCAGGACGCGGAGCCGGGCCACCACCTCGTCCTGGGCCTTCTGGAAGTCCTCCGGGGAGGTGGCCTGGATGGCGATGTTGTGGTTCGTGACCTTGCCGCGCACCTGGTAGTAGGGGTCGAGCGGGACGATCACCCAGTTGTCCTGGCTGCCGCCCAGCGTGCTCCCGCGGCGCTCGGCCACGCCCACCACGGTGAAGGGGGCGGAGCGGATGCGGATCTCCTTGCCCACCCCGCTCTCCCCGGGGAACAGGATGTCGGCCACGTCGGCGCCGATGACCGCCACCCGGCCGCCCAGGGTCATGTCGGTGTCGGTGAAGAAGCGGCCGTCGGCGACGGTGACGGCGTTGGCGTACTGGTAGTCGGGCACCCCGCCGCCGATCATGACGTTGGGCCGGGTGGCCCGATCCCGGGTGGCGACCCGCTCCGGCCGGCCGTTGTGGTAGGCCTCGATGGAGACGTGGCGCACGTGGGGCAGGGAGCGCAGCGCCTCCCCCTGCTCGCGGGTCAGGTCGCGCCGCCGGGAGTACTTGGCCCGGTCCACGTGGCCGAAGGCCACCGGCCACTTCTGCACCTGGAACGAGCCGGCCCCCAGCCCCTCCAGGTCCTTGTTCACCGCCAGGCGAAAGCCCTCCACCAGCGACATCATGGCCACCACCGTGGCGGCGCCGATGACGATGCCGAGCAGCGTGAGCAGCGAGCGGAGCGGGTTGCCCCGCAGGGTGCCGAAGGCCAGCCCCAGGTTGTCGACGAGACCCTTCATTCGTAGCGCAGCGCCTCCACCGGATCGAGGTTGGCGGCGCGCCAGGCCGGCCAGATTCCGAAGAGCAGGCCGGTGGCGGTGGAGAAGGCGATGCCGAACACGATGGCCGACGGCGTGGCGGCCGCCGCCAGGGGGGAGAGCAGCGCCACCAGCTGGGCCACGCCCAGGCCCAGCCCGGTCCCGAGCGCCCCGCCCAGCGCGGCCACCGCCGCCGACTCGATGAGGAACTGGAGCAGGATGGTGCTGCGGCGCGCCCCCAGCGCGCGGCGCACGCCGATCTCGCGGGTCCGCTCGTGCACCGAGACCAGCATGATGTTCATGATGCCGATGCCGCCCACCACGAGCGTGATGAGCCCCACCCCGATGGCCATGCCGTAGAGGGCCCCGGTGAGCTGCTTGTAGAGCTTGAGGAACTGGTCCTGCCGGTTGAAGGAGAAGTCGTCGGGCTTGCCGGGCAGCACGTGCCGGGCCTTGCGCAGGATGGGGGTGAGCTCCGACTCGAGGTCGGCGATCTTGCCGGGCGGGGCGGCCACCGAGAGCACCATGTTGCGCTGCCCGCCGAAGATCCGGCCGAAGCTGATCCAGGGCATGATGGCCACGTTGTCGAGCGGCATGCCGAGCATCTGCCCCTGCCGCTCCATCACCCCCACCACCTGGAACGGCCGTCCGGCCACCAGCACCTTCTTGCCCACCGCCGCCGCCACCGGCTCGCCGGGGAAGAGCCGGTCCACCACGTCGGTGCCGAGCACCACCGCCGCCCGGGCCAGCTCGACGTCGCCGGCCACCAGGAAGCGCCCGGCCTGCACGCCGCCGCCGTTCGCGTTCAGGTACTCCTCGGTGGTGCCGCGGATGACCACGCTCTCCAGCTCCACGTCGCCGCGGGCCACCTTGCCGCGGATGCCGACCATGGGCGCCACCGACAGCGCCAGCTGCGACTCGCGCTGCACGGCGCGCAGCTCCTCCACCGTGATCTTCTTGCGGTTGCGGTACATCCACCAGGTGTCGTCGCTCTGGATCCAGGGGTGCCGGTCCACGTAGAGCGTGTGGGCCCCGAGGAACTGGATCTGCTCCTCGAAGCTGCGGTCGAGCCCCTGGATGATGGCCACGATGGCGATCACGGTGGAGACGCCGATGACGATCCCCAGCGTGGTGAGGAAGGTGCGCAGGCGCGCACCGGCCAGCGCCCCGAAGGCGATGCGGAGGCTCTCGACGAGCTCCGCCCAGGCGCGGCGCACCGTCTTCACGCGGCGGCTCCCGCCCGGGGGGCGCCGGCCGGGATGCCGGAGGGCACGCCCAGCGCGGCCACCTCGGCCCCGGGGCCGTCGGCCACCACCTTGCCGTCGGAGAGCCGGATGGCGCGCGGGCAGCGGGCCGCCAGCTTCGGCTCGTGGGTCACGAGCATGATGGTGTGGCCGCGCCGGTGCAGCTCGCCGAAGAGGCGGATGATCTCCTCGCCGGTGGCGCTGTCCAGGTTGCCGGTGGGCTCGTCGGCGAGGAGCAGCGAGGGGTTGCCCACCAGCGCCCGGGCGATGGCGACGCGCTGCCGCTGGCCGCCGGAGAGCTCGTTGGGCCGGTGGTGCATGCGGTTCGCGAGCCCCACCGCCTCGAGCGCCTTCACCGCCTTCTCCCGCCGCTCCTTGCGGGGGATGCCCCGGTAGACGAGCGGCAGCTCCACGTTGGCGAGCGCGGTGGAGCGGGCCAGGAGCTGGAAGGTCTGGAACACGAAGCCGATCTCGTTGTTGCGCAGGTCGGCCAGCTGGTCGTCGGAGAGGTGCTCGACGTCCTGCCCGTTGATGCGGTAGGAGCCGGCGGACGCGGTGTCGAGCGCGCCGATCAGGTTCATGAGCGTGGACTTGCCCGAGCCCGACTGGCCCACCACCGCCACCCACTCGCCGCGGTGCACGTCGAAGGAGACGCCGTCGAGGGCGCGCACCTCCTCCTCGCCCACGGTGTAGACGCGGGTCAGGTTCTCCACGGAGATGAGGGGAGCCTCGCTCACGACCCGCTCGCCCCCTTCTTGGCCTCGCCGGACACCTTGGGCCCCTCCTTGTCCTTCTCCTTCTCGGGCCGGTCGACCTTGACCGCCTTGCCGTCGGCGATCTCGCGGGAGAGCAGCTTGTACGGCCCCTCCACGATCACCTCGCCCTCCTTCACGCCGGAGACGAGCTCGACGTCGTTCTCGCTGGCGAGCCCGGTCTCCACCCGGCGCACCCGGGCCTTGCCGTCCTCCACCACGAAGACCACCTTCTGCAGGGGCTCGCGGGTCGCCTTCTTGGCGGCCGGGGTCGCGCCCGCCCCCTCCGGCGCCGGGCCGTCCTTCGGCTCCTTGCCGGCGGCGAGCTGCTTCTCGGTGCGGACGGTGACCGCCTGGAGCGGGACGATGAGGGCCTGCTCGCGGGTCTCGGTGGAGATGGTGGCCTGGCCGCTCATCCCCGGCAGCGCCCCGGGCACGTTCACGGTGAGCGCGATGCGGACCGGGAAGGTGGTGACCTCGGCCTCGGTCCCGGCGTTCTTCACCGTGGCGTTCTTGGCGATCTCGATCACCTGGGCGGGGAAGCGCCGGTCGGGGAAGGCGTCGATCTCGATCTCGGCCGGGTCCCCCTCGTGCAGGTAGACCACCTCGTGCTCGCCCACCTCGACCTTCATCTCCATGCTGGAGAGGGTGGCGATGATCACGATGGGGTCCTCGTTGAAGTCGGAGCCGCGCACCCGCTCGCCCACCTGCTTGAGGCGCGAGGTGAGGATGCCGTCGATGGGCGCGGTGAGCGTGGTGAACGAGAGCAGGTAGCGGGCCTCGGCCAGGCTGGCGGTGGCGTTGCGGATGCGGTCCTTGGCGGTCTGCACGCGCGCCGCCGCCCCGTCCCGCTCGGCCCGGGCCTTCTCCAGCTCGGCGGTGCTGGCGCTGTCCTGCTTCACCAGCCGCTCGACCCGCTTCAGGTCGGCTTCCAGCTTGGCCAGGTTGACCTCCTCCAGCGCGAGCTCGGAGCGGGCGCTCTGCTCCAGCGCCTCGCGCTGGTGCAGCTGGGCCTCGTAGCGGCGCGCGTCGATGCGCCCGATGTACTGCCCCTTCTTGATGGTGTCGCCCTCCCGCACCGGCAGGTCGAGCAGGTCGCCGGACAGGTTGGAGGAGAGCTTCACCTGGGTGGCGGCCTGGAGCTTCCCGGCCGCCGAGACCTTGCGGGTGATGGGCCCCTTGCGGACGGTGGAGGTCTGCACCCCGACCGGCGGCTCCTTCCGCGGTGCGAGGGAGGCGGCCACGATGCCCACCACGGCGAGCACGAAGACGGCGGCGATGATGCGCTTGGTCCAGGACATGTCCCCAGTTCCTTTCGGCTACAGCGCGCCGCCCACGGCCCGGCTCAGGTCCGCGCGGGCGATGATGGCGTCGATGCGGGCCTGGAGCAGCGAGAGCTCGGCCCGCGTGAGGTTGAGAAGCGCGTCGCGGACCTCGACCTGGGTCCCGGCGCCCGCGTCGTAGCGCCGCTCGGCGAGCAGGAGGCTCTCCCGCGCCGAGCGCAGGTTCTCCTCGGCCAGCACCGCCGAGGCGGAGAGGGTCTTGTAGCCCACGCGGGCGCGGGCGATCTCGCCGGTCACCTGCAGCAGGTCCTGCTCGGCGACCAGCCGGGCCTTCTCCTCGTTCAAGCTGGCCCGCTGCACGTTGGCGCTCGTGGTCCGGCCCTCGAAGAGGTTCCAGTTCACGGCGATCCCGAAGGTGGCCACGTACTGGCCGGTGGGGTCGCCGTAGACCCCCTGGACGCCGGCGATGTAGGGCCCCTGCCGGTTGTAGCTGGCCGAGGCCGAGACGACGGGCCAGTAGCCGGCCTGGGCGGAGCGGATCTCCTCCCCGGCGGCCTGGATCTTCTGCCGATCGGCGGAGAGCAAGGGGCGCTTGTGCCTCGCCAGGTCGACGAGGGCCTCCTGCCCGTCCGGCTCCCGGAACGCCGAGGTCTCGATGGTGGACGGCGGGACCACCGCCAGGCCCGGGTCGGCGCCGCGCCCGAGGGCGATGGAGAGCGCCACCCGCGCGTCGGAGACCCGGGAGAGCTGCTGCTCGGCCGCGATGCGGTCGTTGCCCAGGGTGACCCGGGCGGCCCAGGTCTCGCTGCGGGGGGCCCGGCCGGCCTCGTAGAGCGCGTCGGAACGGCGCACCAGCTCCTCGCTGCGCCGCACCGCCTCCTGCAGCACGCGCAGGCTGCGCTCGGCCCGCACCACCTCGTAGAAGCGCCGGGTCACGTCGAAGGCCACGTTGAGCGAGGCCTCGTCGTAGGTCTGGTCGGCGGCGCGCAGCAGCGCCTTGGCCCGGGCGATGGTGGCCCAGTTGCGCATGCCGTCGAAGATGGGCACCCGCAGCGTGAGCCCGAGGGTGTAGTTCTCGAGGTCGTTCTCCGGGATCGACTCCAGCGAGAGCTGGTAGGCGATTCCCTGCGTCCCGTCGGGGTTCTGCACGATGTACGGGACCGAGATGTTCTGGACCGACGGCGCGGTGTAGACGTTTCCGAAGTTGGCGGTGAGGTCGAGCCGGGGGAGGACGCCGGCCCAGCTGGCGTACTCCTCCACGCCCACCAGCGCCCGGTCGGTGCCGGCGATCCGGAGGTCGAGGTTGCCCCGCGCGGCGGCGGCCAGCGCCTCGTCGAGCGTGATGGGCGCCGCGGCGGGAGGGGCCGGGGCGACGTCGGCCGCGCCCAGCGCGAGGGGGAGGAGGAGGAGCAGAGGGTGCATGTCTACCTCGCGCCCCCGAGAGCGGGGAGCGCCACGCGGAAGACCGCCACGTAGGCCAGCCAGAGCACGGTGACGGTGACGACGGCACGGCGGCGCGACACCCGGGCCACCCCGGCCATGCCGGCGGCCGTGAGCCAGACCGCCCAGAGCGAGAAGAGGTCCACGGCCGGGAGGAAGGAGGCGAGCGGGCCGGTGGCGCCCGGTGGCAGGAGCGCGCCCAGGTTGGCCGGGAGCAGCCTCGCCATGTCCTCCACCCCGATGGAGCCGCGCGCGAGCAGGGCCGGGATCGAGAGCAATGCCTCGACCGCGCCGGGCAAGAGCGCCCAGCACATCACCGTGAAGGTCTGGGGGAAGCCCGGCTTCGTCCCCACCACCTGGAAGGCCAGCCAGACGCCGAAGGCGGCCAGCAAGGCCGAGAGCCCGGTGCCGAAGGCCGCCCCGGTGTAGGCCGCCAGCGCGGCCACCTTGCGGGCCTGCTCGAGCTTCACCTCCCGGTCGTGCGGGGACATCTGCGCCGCGCCCTCCGACCGGTCGATGGCGTCGGCCGCGGCGCGCTCGAAGTCGACGCGCGGGACGGCGACGATGGCGAAGAGCAGCGCGGCGGCGGTGGCCAGCAGCAGCGGGACCACGTACTGCCGCTGCTCCGCGGCGCGGGGGAGCAGGGCGGTGGGGTGCAGAAGCGGGGACTGCGCGAGGCGGTCGGCGGACATTGGGCTCCCGGCGGGGACCGACGCCAGAACGGACGGGGCGTCCCCTTATTTCAGGGGAATCGGTCGGGGTGGGGGCTGCTGTGGCCGTCGTCTACCTCGAAATCGACCGACGCGCCACGATTCCGCGGGGTTACCCCGGTCGGCGCTCCGGGATCTCGAGCGCGCGGCCGAAGACCTTCCGGAAGAGCGCTCCCTCGCGCGAGGCGTCCCACAGCTCGAGGTCGATCGGCCCGCGGGCCGAGAGCGCGAGACGCACCCCCCGTGGACCGAGGCGGGCCCGCACCCCCTTCACGACCTGGTGGTGGCTGCGGTCGCAGGAGTCGGCCAGGCGGAGCAGGGTGGCGAGCTTCCGGACGGTCCGGAACTCGGTCGGGGGGAGCGGGGCGAGGTCGGGCCGGTCGCGATCGGGCGGGCTGCGCCGGTGGTAGCGCGCCACCAGCGCCACGAGCTGCCGCTCGTGGTCGGAGAAGCCCGGGATGTCGCCGTTGGCGACGAGGTAGAAGGTGTGCTTGTGGTGCTTCGAGTAGGAGACGGCGCTCCCCACGTCGTGGAGCAGCGCCGCCGCCTCCAGGATGGGGCGCGCCGAGGCCGGGAGGCGGTGGAGCCCGGCCAGATCGTCGAAGAGGGTCAGCGCCACCCGGGCCACCTGGTCGGCGTGCGCCTCGTCGAACGCGAAGCGGCGCCCCAGCGCGCGGGCCGCCTCCCCGGTGCTGGCGTCGGCGGCGTCCCGCCCCTGCCGCTCCAGCATGTCCACGAGCAGACCCTGGCGGAGCCCGGTCTCCACCGCCCGGATCCCCTCCAGGCCGAGCCGGTCCATGACCGCCTCGAGAACCACCGCCCCGGCGACCACGATCTCGCCCCGGCGTGCGTCGAAGACCCGGCGACGCTCGTCGAGCCCCATGGCCGCGAGCTGCTCCACGACCCGGCGGATGCGCTTGCGGGTCGCGGTCCGGGGACCGCCCTCCGCGGCGAAGGACACGATCGACCCGATGGTGCCCGAGCTTCCCAGCGCCCGGCGCGGGTGGGCGAAGCGGGGCAGCGAGCGGTCGAAGGCCTCGGCCGCGAAGCTGCGCATGAGCTCGAGCCGCCGCGGGGGAACGCGACCGGTGGAGTCGAAGGTCTCGGTGAGCCGCACCGAGCCGATGGCCACGCTGAAGAGGCTCTCCGGGTGGTCCCCGCGGGCCACGGCGAGCTCGGTGGACCCGCCGCCGATGTCCACCACCAGGTTGCGCGACCGCGGGGGCTGCCCGCGCAGCACGCCGAGCGCGATGAGCCGGGCCTCCTCCTTGCCGGAGATGACCTCGAGCTCGAGGCCGGTGGCGGCGCGGACCCGGTCCACCACGTCCGGGCCGTTCTTCGCCTCCCGCACCGCGCTCGTGGCCACCGCCCGGACCACGGCCCGGTGGCGCCGCACCAGCGCGGCGTAGCGACGGAGCGTGGCCACGAGCCGCCGCTCCACCTCGCGCGGGATGCGCCCGGTCTTGAAGACGCCCTCGCCGGGCCGGACCGGGTCGCGCTCGGTGTGGACGAGCTCGAAGGAGCCGTCGCCGAGCGGGCGCGCCAGCTCGAGACGGACCGCGTTCGTGCCCACGTCGATGGCGCCCAGGATCCGGGTGGAGTGCCCTCGGCCGGGCGGCGCGCTGCGGGAGGTGGGCACCGCCGGCCACGTTAGCGCGCCCGGCCGACTTCGACTAGAACCGCACCATGCGCCTCGTCCTCGCCGTCGCCGCCTGGGCGCTCGTCTCCAGCTTCCCGCAGGGCAAGCTCTACCGGCTGGAGCGGGAGGGCTCCGACCTGGTCGCGCTCCGGGCCGAGGGTGTCCTGAAGGCCCCGGCCTGGGCCGTCCGCGACGTCCTGCGCCGCGGGTTCGAGAGCGACCGCATCTCGCCCTACCTGGCCGAGCGCAAGGTCCTGCACGCCGAGGGCTGCCGGGAGGGGGAGAAGGACCTGCCCGGCTGCCGCACCATCTGGGTCTACGAGCGCTACGAGCCGCCGCTCATGAGCCCGCGGGACTACGCCTTCCGCATGGACGTCGCGGCGGACGACGTCGACGACGGCGGCGACTTCGAGCTGCGCTGGCAGCTCGACGAGCGGCACGGGGCTCCGCCGGAGGGGGCGGTCCACATGCGCCGGAACACCGGCGCCTGGGAGGTCTCCCCCGCCGGCAAGGACCAGGCCCGCTTCACTTACCGGATCGACATCGACCCCGGCGGCGGGCTGGCCAGCTGGATGGTGAACATGGCCAACAAGTCGCAGGTGCCGTCGGTCATCGCCGCGGTCGAGGACGAGGCCCGCAAGCGGGTCCTCACTCGAGCTCGAAGCGGAAGCCGGCCGTGACCACCGGCCCCACGGTCTGGATGCCGTGGAGCGCGGTCGCGAAGGGGAGCTGGGCACGGGCGAGCAGCCACCCGCCCGGGAAGATCCGGGCGTAGATGGCCGGGACGGCCGCCAGCACGAGCCCCCCCGTGTTCTCCACGGTGACGCCGTCCTGCACGTCGGCGCCGGCCGAGCGTCCGTCCACGCCGAGCGCCACCGCCAGCCCCTCGAGCGGCTGCCACTGGACGGTGGCGGTCCAGAGCGCCGCCGCGCCGAAGCGGTAGCCGTACGCGTTCACCGTCCGGTAGAGGCCCCAGATCCCGGCGTAGCCGCTCCAGGCGTCCCCCTGCAGCCGGTAGAAGAGGCCGGCGCTCGGGCCCCACCCGCCGGTCCCGACCTGCCCGTGCTCGTCCACGCGGATCCCGTCGGCGTCCACGGCCGAGTTGTTGCCGGTGGGGATGAAGGTGGAGGCCGAGACCGAGAGGGTCTGTCGCGTGCGGTTGCCGAGGTCCACGTCCTCCCAGAAGAACCAGCGCAGCCCCACGTTCATGTCGCCGAAGCCATTCAGGTTGGAGGAGGAGACGCGCGTGCCGTCCTCCAGCTCCATCTGCATGTCCTTCCAGACCCAGGGCAGGGTGACGACGAGGTTCAGGTCCTTCACCGGTGTGTAGGAGGCGGTGAGCAGGATCGACCACTGGTTCAGCACGTCGAGCGTGCCCGGCTCCTCGCCGCCGGCCTTCTGGAAGAGGTATTGCCCGTCGAGCTCGAGGCCGAACTGCCCGGCCGGGCCGGCCACCTGTCCCACGCCCACGAGCGGATCGCCGCAGGCGCACACCGAGCAGGCGAGCGCGGGCGGCGCGGCGAGGGCCAGGGCGACGGCGGCGGCACGGAGCGCGGCGCGCGGGTGGCCACGGCGTGCGTCGGATCTCTCGTCGTTCACGGACACCTCCCCCTGTGACCCGATGACCCCCGGGCGCCCCGCACCCCGCCACCTACTCGCCGCGGCAAGTTGCCGCAGGTCCCTTACAATCGGGACATGCGCGTCGCCGTGATCGGGGCCGGGGGGGTGGGAGGCGTGTTCGGGGGGCTGCTCGCCCACGCCGGGCATGACGTGGCCTTCGTGGCCCGGGGGGAGCACCTCGCCGCGATCCGGCGCGACGGCCTCCGCGTCCACGGGCCGTGGGGGACCCGGGTCGTCCGGCCCGTCGCGGCCGACGAGCCGCGCGCCCTCGTCGGTGCGGCACCCTTCGACGCCGTGCTGGTCTGCGTGAAGGCCTGGCAGGTGGCCGAGGTGGCCCCGGCGCTCCGCCCCATCGTCGGCCCGGAGACGGTCGTGGTCCCGCTCCAGAACGGCGTCGAGGCGGTGGAGCGGCTCGCCGCGGCGCTGGGACGCGAGCGGGTGGCCGGGGGGCTGTGCCACGTCTTCGCCTGGCGCGAGGGGCCCGGCGAGGTCCGGACCACCGGCACGCCCCTCCAGATCACGCTGGGCGAGGTCGACGGCCCGCCCGGCCCGCGTCTCGAGCGGCTCGCCGGGGCCATCCGGGACTCGGGGGCCGGGGTGGTGCTCGCCGGCGACGTGGCCGCGGCCACCTGGGAGAAGTTCCTCTTCATCGACCCGTTCGGCACCGTGGGCTCGGTCGCCCGCGCGCCGCTCGGGGTGATGCGCACCGAGCCGAGGACCCGCGCCCTGCTCTTGGCGGCGGTGGAGGAGGTCGCCGCGGTGGCGCGGGCCCGTGGGGTGAGACTCCCCGACGGCGCCGTGGCGCGGACCCTGGCCCGCTACGACGAGCTGCCCGCCGAGGCCACCGCCTCGATGCAGCGCGACGTCGCGGCGGGGCGCCCGTCCGAGCTGCACGACCAGACCGGGGCCGTGGTCCGGCTGGGGGAGGAGGCCGGCGCTCCGGTGCCAGTCCACCAGGCGCTCTACGCGGCGCTGCTCCCGCAGGAGGCAGCGGCGCGCGGCGCCGGGTCGCGGTAGAGTCGCCGGATGCACTGGACGACGACCCGGGCCGCCCTGGCGGTGGCCCTCCTCGCGCTCGCCACCGCCTGCGACAAGGCCCCTCCGCCGCCGGAGGTGGTCGTGACGGTCGTGCCCGGGACGGCCGCGGTGGACCCGGGCAAGACCCAGCTCTTCGCCGCACAGGTCACCGGCGTGGCCAACCAGGCGGTGGTCTGGTCGGTGCAGGAGTCCGGCGGCGGCACGATCACGGCCGGTGGCCTCTACACCGCGCCCGCCACCCGCGGCACCTACCACGTCGTCGC
Source organism: Anaeromyxobacteraceae bacterium (assembly GCA_037443385.1). GTDB lineage: Bacteria > Myxococcota > Myxococcia > Myxococcales > Anaeromyxobacteraceae > CAIOAK01. Next base: position 1,678 of record JBBIOL010000029.1, on the reverse strand, counting down.
CACCAGCCACGTCGACCGCACCCGCTCGGGCACGGCGCTGGTCTACGTGGGCGGCACCGGGACCTGCCTGCTCGAGGCGCCCCAGCCCACGGCGTTCCCGGCCGCGCAGGTGATCGCGCTGGGCACGCACACGGTGGGTGAAACGGTGACCTTCGCGGTCCCGGCCGGGACCGGCAGCGTCACCATCCTCCAGCAGGGCGCCGAGCAGCTGGCGGCGCGCAGCGTGACCTGGGGCGGCACGCTCCTCGACAACACGGTCGTCCCGCTCACGGTGAGCGTGGGAGGGGTCACCTACTTCGACGACGCCGTCCTTCCTCCCGACGACCCGGCCGGCTGGGGCTCGCCCGACGGCATCGGCGCCATCTACGCCCTCATCCCCTCGCCGTGGGTCGCGGCCATGACCTTCCCCAACACGAGCAACGCCCTCGAGCACGTGGCGGCGAACGGAGGGGTCCCCTCGGGCACCTGGTCGGTGGTGGTGAACGACTACGCCGCGGAGTGCAAGGCGATCGGCCCGCCCGGCTGCGTGGTCGGCGACGGCTCCGGCGCCTACCCGGACGGGAAGTACGACCTCCAGGTCCTGCTCAAGCCCGGCGTCACCCCCCCCACCGGCACCCTGGACGTAGACCTCTACCTGGTCACGAACCGCTACACCGCCGCCAGCGCCGCCGCCGATCCCTCCATGACCCGCATGAAGGCCACCCTCGCCACCTACCTCTCCCGGGCCGGGATCACCGCCGGGACGGTGCGCTTCGTCGACCTCCCGGCCGAGGTGAAGGCTCGCTACGCCGCCGGCGTGAACGTCGACGACCTCACGGTCTGCGGGGAGGTGGCCACCGTGCTGCGCCTCTCCGGCACCGGGAACGCCATGAGCCTGTTCCTGGTGAACAGCCTGGTCTCCCAGTCGGGCGGGTACACCGTGGTCGGCCAGGACGGCGCGATCCCCGGGCCGGCCTCCGTGGGCGGGACGGTGGCGAGCGGCGCGCTGGTCTCCGTCGCCGACCTCGCCTTCACCACCACCCCGACCGCGTGCCAGGGCGCCATCGACCTGTCCGGCTGCGGGGCCGACCTCACCGCCTACATCGCGGCCCACGAGACCGGCCACTACCTGGGCCTCTACCACGTGACCGAGAGCGTGGGGACGCTCTTCGACCCGGTGAAGGACACGCCCATCTGCCAGTGCAGCGTCTGCGCCCCGGCCGGGCAGCGGGCCAACTGCTACCAGGGCACCTTTACGCCCACCACCTACGAGGTCGTGAACGCCGACTGCACGACGAACCTCGTCGACCCCCAGAGCACCTGCGGCGGCGGCGACAACCTCATGTTCTGGCTCATCGACTACGTCCGCTCGGTGGGCACCGTCTCGGCCCAGCAGGCGAGCATCATGCGCGCCAGCCCGGCCGTCCGCTAGGAGCCCGCCATGCACGCACCCGTCGCGCTCCTCGCCGCCTTCCTGCTGGGCGCCCCCGCCGCGCCCTCCGCCACCGGCATGACCGACGCCGAGATCCGCGCGCGCGTCGACGCCCTGCTCGGCGCCATCGACCGGCCCATCCCGGCCGAGCGCTGGCGGGCGCTCGGCCCGGTGGCCGCGCAGGCCCTGGCCGAGGCGGCCGCCTCGCCGGATCGCATGCCGTCGGCCCGGGCGGCGGCCGTCTCCGCGCTCGGGCTCGTCGACCCG